>NZ_JAFEVH010000036.1:0-8715 GCF_048054155.1 Wolbachia endosymbiont of Nasonia giraulti | reverse complement strand
GTTATAGTATTTCCTAAAGTAAATGATAAAGGTATAATAAAGTATTTGAGTTATAATGGCATATAGTGTGGATTTAAGGGAAAAGGCAGTATTGATGATAGAAAAAGGTAAGACAAAGGTTGAGGTAGCAGAGCTTATGGAGATAGGAATAGCAACTCTGTACCGTTGGTTAAAAAAGAAAGCTGCTGGTGAAAGCCTCAAGCCATCTAAAAACGGTAGCTTTATTCGAAAAATAGACCCCAAAATACTCGAAGAATATGTTACAAAGAATCCAGATCATACTCTGGCAGAGATGAAACAAAATCTTGGATTTGGAATAAACTCAATTTGGTATAGACTAAAACAGCTAAAAATTACTTTAAAAAAAAGTCACACTATATCAAGAGCGCAATCAAGAAGATAGGGAGCAATTTATTGATAAAATCTCAAAAATAGACCATTCCAGCATCTTATATATAGATGAAGCAGGAGTTGATAATAAGTTATACCGAGAATATGGACGCGCTCCAAGAGGAAAGAAAATTTATGCAGATATTCCAGGGAGAACTCGAGAGAGAATCAGTATAGTAGCCGGGTGGATTGGAAAGAGATTTATTGCACCAATGACTTTCAAAGGTGGGTGTGACAAAGAGGTATTCAATACATGGTTGGAGAAGATGTTATTACCTAAATTGCCACTTGGCACAACTATAGTTATGGATAATGCTACATTTCATAAGACCACTAAAACAAAATCATTAATAGAGTCTTTTGGCTGTCATTTGCTGTATCTTCCAACATATTCACCAGATTTGAATCCTATAGAATACTGTTGGCATACCATCAAAAGCCGCCTCAGACCTCTCATGTATAAATATACAGACTTACAGCTTTTGGTTGGTAATACCATAATGGAACTTTATCATCCATTTTAGAAAATACTATAGCTTATGAAACAGGCTAATGTCACGTATCAATAGCTCATAATTAATCTTGCTATTAGTAAATTGCGTTGTGCGAAAAACTTTTACCTTTGTTTTTATATCTTCTCCTTTAGCGTCGATTAAAGAAAAGCCTATCACTTTTGGCAATATATCGGGCAAATCGCGCCCATCTTCAGTATACTCCAAATAGCTTTTCATATCTTCAGCTGCTCTTTTACTTAAAATATTGATTAACGGCTTATTAAGTAAATTCTCTTCCTCACATTTTAATAAATTCCTTGCAGCTTGATTGAGTCCCAAGATTAATACGTTCTTTTTCTCATTATCCTGACAAACAGATATCACAGCATCATCTTTCCTTCTTTCAGTTATAAAATCTTCCATATCTTCTCACATATAACGTATTTATAAGTATAATAAGATTGTATTAAAATTCATTTACCCATTAATATACTTGATAAAGTATAGACAAATCGTCATGTTGCTGCATGTTCTAAGTCATGACAAAGGAAGCAAAATTACAAATATAATTTTGCTTATTCTCTTTATACCTTCACTACAACAACTTATTTTGCTGTATTGGATTAGATGGTTGAATATAACCTAAACTACTGTAACACGATTCTTCGTATGAAGGTAGTAGTTCCTCAAGCGGTGCTGAAGGTTGTACTTTTTCATAATTGTCAGAAGGAAAATTGTCTAATTCTTTATTATTAGTTGCCTTATCCATACATTTTATTGGTTGCTCTATATAGTCTTGTATTTCTTTTGTAAAACTATGATTTAGATAACAACTTGTTAAGTAAGCTACACCTGCTACTGTTAGTGCTAATGCTACAAAAACTAAAGGTGAAGCTCCTATACACCTAAAAACCTTTACTTTATACATACTCATATGAGCAGGTGGGTCAATGGTTGTTGCCAAAAAAATAAAAAAACCAAGTGAAAAAAATATTAACACGCAAATTCCACCCAATGAACAAGATCCTAACGCTACTTCTTTTAATGATTCTTCGCTTTTCTTTTTATTATTAAGGCTTCGATACATTTTATTAACGTTAGTATTGCTAATATAATCTTCTAGTTCTTTTAAAATTTTAGTCTTTAACTCTTCAATCTCGTTATCTATTGACGAATAGTATTTTTTATACCGCTGCTTCAATTGAACATCTAATACTGATTTACCACCATTTAGAAGATTTAAAATGTCTTTTTTGCATAACTCAATCTCCTGAGAAATTTTAGAATCGTTTTGTTCTTTTATATCTTGATCCATTTTAGCCTGTAGTTTTTGACCAAAATCTTTAAATACAGTTCTGCAAGAAAGGTATTTTAATATAATAGGTAAAGCCAGCTCATTTCCCTTACTAAGCAAAGATAAAAGCTTCAAAGCGAAAGAATTAGGTACTGCCTCTCTTGGTAGAATTAAGGTGAAATCTTCCAATACTTGGCAAACTAATTTTATTGAAGAATCTTTAAACCCTTTTGTACCAAATTTTAATGAAGCAAAAAATTCTTCTAATTCTTCAAAAGGACAACTATTTTTCTCTAATTTTACTTTTATAATATTGCTTAACATTGTAACTCCACTAACCGTTTTATACATGTAGCTTAACACTATTTTAATAATTTATTAAGAAAGTTTAATTATTAATTATAATATTTAATAAAATAAATAGACTCTTTTACATTTCATCTGCAAGAATCTTTTCCTTAGTTTGTAAATAAAGATTTTCTGAATCTAATTGCCGCAGGTTACGTTTAGTAATATAATCTCATATTAAATAAAACTTTACCTAAGTTTATGCCAGACTCTACGTTAGTTTTAACAACTATTCTTATATTCTTCATCTTTACGTTGTCACTTTTTTTTATAAAAAGGATATTTGGATCAACGAACAAGAAGATAATAAAATCCTTCAGAAAAATTGCTCAGCAGATTAATGCGCTAGAGCAAGAAATGCAGAGCTTATCTGATGAGGATCTTGCTAGTAAAACTGCGGAATTAAAACAAGAACTGAAAAATGGAAAAACACTAAATGACCTTCTCGTACCTGCATTTGCGGTTGTACGAGAAGCATCACGAAGATTCCTTAACATGAGGCATTTCGACGTTCAGCTAATTGGTGGCATGGTTCTCCATAATGGCATGATATCAGAAATGAAAACAGGAGAAGGAAAGACACTCGTCGCAACTTTAGCTGCATATCTAAATTCTTTAGAAGGAAAAGGTGTGCACGTCGTAACTGTTAACGACTATCTTGCAAAACGAGATACAGAGTGGATGAGTAAATTATATAATTCTCTTGGAGTTTCTGTTGCATTTATTACAAATAATTTGACAGACGACGAGAGAAAAAAGGCTTATAGCGCAGATATCGTATACTCAACAAATAATGAACTTGCCTTTGATTATCTACGAGATAATATGAAATTTTCTCAAGAAGATATGGTTCAGAGAGGCTTCAATTACGCGATAGTAGACGAAGTAGACTCTATACTGATTGATGAAGCGCGTACTCCGCTCATTATTTCTGGCCCACTTGAGGAAAATAATCAGATATATAAGCATATCAATAAAATAGTAATCAAATTAGTTGATTCTGACTATGAAGTCGATGAAAAGAGTAGAGCAGTGTTCCTCACTGAAAATGGCATTTCACGAGTGGAGGAATTACTAAAATCGTATAACCTCATTCCTGGAAATTCCTCGCTCTATGATACTAGCAATATTATACTGACTCATTATATAGATCAAGCACTTCGTGCACATAAGCTGTTTACTGCTGATAAAGATTATATAGTGAAAAACGGTAAGGTGGTAATTATTGATGAGTTTACTGGGCGCATGATGGAAGGTAGGAGATATTCTGATGGTCTTCACCAGGCACTGGAGGCAAAGGAGAATCTTGAAATTCAGCATGAAAGTCAAACTTTGGCATCAGTCACATTTCAGAACTACTTTCGTATGTACAACAAACTTTCTGGTATGACAGGAACAGCAGCAACAGAGGCAGAAGAATTTCGTGATATATATAGATTAAATGTAGTAAAAATTCCAACTAATGTGCCTGTTAAAAGAATAGATGTTGATGATGAAATTTATGGCACAGAAAAAGAAAAATTTAGTGCTGTATTGAAGTTTATAGCGGAATGTCACACACGTCTTCAACCAGTGCTTGTTGGCACTGTGAGTATTGAAAATTCTGAAAAGCTTTCCGATCTTTTGAAAAGCCATTCCCTTAAGCATTCAATATTGAATGCTCGTTATCATGAACAAGAAGCGTATATAATAGCGCAAGCTGGAATACCAGGCAGCATTACTATAGCAACAAACATGGCAGGACGTGGAACTGATATTAAGCTTGGTGGAAATGTTGAAATGATTGCAAAAATAGAGCTCGAGAAAATAAAAAATGCTGATGAAAGAGAAAAAAAATATCAAGAAATAGTCGAAAGAGTAAAAAAAGATAAGGAAATTGCTATAAAAGCTGGTGGCTTATGTGTTATTGGAACCGAAAGGCATGAAAGCAGGAGAATAGATGATCAATTACGTGGACGTTCTGGCCGCCAAGGTGACCCTGGACTTTCTAAGTTCTTTCTATCACTTGAAGATGATTTAATGAGGATATTTGGTTCTGATAGAATGAGGAATTTTTTGCAAAGAGTGGGACTAAAGAACAACGAGGCTATTCATCATCCATGGATTAATAAAGCACTTGAAAAAGCACAGAAGAAAGTTGAAGTTAGAAATTATGATGTGCGGAAGTCTTTGCTAAAGTTTGATGATGTAATCAACAATCAACGTAAAGTTATTTTTAAGCAGAGAAATCATATTTTAAACAATGAAATCAATGATTTAGTTGAAGTATATAGTGAAGTAAATGAGGATATAATAGAAGGTATAGTACAAAGTGGTTATTACGAAGATTATGTTGAAGATATTGCAAAAGAATTCCACATAAGATACGGGATAACGCTTAATCTAGCAGAGTTTTTGAATAAACAAGAAGCCTTGGATTATATAAATGACAAGATACAAGAATTTTTTACTGAGAAAGAAAAATATTTCAATAGTCAACAAACTACAGATTTGTGGAATACGATAGTGAAACAAGTGATGATCATGACACTTGATCATTTATGGAGGGAGCACCTTTCGGTCTTAGAGAGCCTAAGACAAAGCATAAATTTGCGTGCCATGGGGCAAAAAGACCCACTGAATGAATTTAAACGCGAAGCTTTCTTAATGTTTGAGTCGATGCTTGAAAAGTGGAGGGAGCTTACCATTCACCGCCTAGCGCACTTTAAGTTGCTAGACAATCAAGAAATAGGCAATAGGTCACGCTCTACTAAAAATAGCAGACTTCCAAAAGTTTCAAGAAATGACAAGTGCCCTTGTAACTCTGGAAAAAAATACAAACACTGTCACGGTGCAGTTGCCGTAGTGAATTAGTTGTTGCAAGCACATTATAGCTGCTATAGCTAACCGAAGTAAGATTTGCCTGAGCACTAAAAACAAAATCAATAGCCGAATTAATATTGGGCCAAAAGGTTTGTAGAGCCTTTCTTATGGCGTGCTTGATCAGAACTTCTCAATCGGATTTAAATCTGGCGAGTATGGAGGCAAGAACAAAATTTTACACCCAATATTTTCTATCAAATTTTTTGTCCTTGCAGATTTATAAAAGCTCGCATTGTCGAGAACAATAGTCTGTCCAGGTTTAAATACAGGAACAAGTACATTTTCTACATAAGCATCAAAAATCTCACTATTGCAGTAGCCATCAATTATCCATGGTGCTTTAACTTTTCCTTCATTCAGTGCTCCAATTATGCTTACCCTCTTTCTTTTAAACCCTGGGGCAAATAACCTCTTGCCTCTTTGAGACCACCCATATTCATAAAATTCATTGTCCTCTATTCCAGACTCATCTATGTATATCAAGTTTTCTTTATTTATTTCTTCTACTTTTTTATGAACTCTTTGCGTTTCTCTTTCTCGATAAAGAAAAGTTTTTTTTATATGTATAGTTTACTTTGCTAAGGTAGTTATATACTGTGTTTCTACACATATTACCAAATTCTTCAATTATCTTTTCAATTCTAATATCCATCCAGAAATTTGATAAATCTATCCATATCTTTAATCTTATGGCCATATCCTTTGTGATAGCCTGAAGATGGTTTCTTTTTTCCTTTTCCTCCACAAATATATTGTTTTTATGCTCACTTTGAATATTTGACTGATTTCTTTATCGTCATTGTTTTTTTATCGACTACTTTGAAAACACGTTCTTTCAGATCCTCACTATATGGACTTGGCATCTTCTTCTTTCTCATTACTTATTATACCATTATAACCAATTTTGCCATATAGCTAAACCTTTCTTGGGTTAGCTATAGATGATAAAATATTTGATTCTAGTTCTTTATAGTCTACTAATCCGGTAGTTCTATTTGCTTGACTCATTTCAAACCTCCATTTTTTATATCAATTTATTACTTTTCTTTTCGGCTTGACACACTTTTTTGAAGTTCCCCACTTTTTCTATCAACTTTTCAAATTCTTCTACAGTTAAGCCTGTTATATTACGAAAATTTCTTGGGTGTTTCTTTATATTGTAGTAACTAAAGCTCATTTTTTTACCTTACTCTATCTGCTTATTCCTCTTCTACCTCTCTCCCATCATTTTATCATTACCTTTTGCAGCAGGTCTATTGATGCATGAGTCTGGAATCTAGGAATTCTGATTATATATTAAGTTAGTAAGTATAAAAGTTATGTAAAAATACAACGTTTTTAGTGAGATTACGGAAAGCCAGCGTCACACGCTGGAATGACATCTTTCTTGGTGGACTCAAATCATAATGTTTGTACGGTTGTGGACTTATAACTAAAGCAATCTAGAAAATTAATGATATTTTATTCCCCGGAGAACGCTCTATTTTGTTTTCCAACTCTAGTTCTAAAAGAGCCATTAGAGCTATGTTGGCAGAAAGTCCGCTTGCTAATATAAGTTCATCTATATCAACAGGTACAGAGTTAATATGATCAACTATAACATATTTTGCCTGTTGCAATTTTTCTTGTTTTTGGTTAACAGCATAGTGCTCAACATTAAATAGGTTTTTTTGCTGCGGAGGTAAACTAAACCTAATACTCTCTATTATGTCATCAGCGGATTCGATAAGCTTAGCACCGTTTTTAATTAAATAATTACTACCACTACAGCGTGAATCTAGAGGGAAACCAGAAACTGCAAATACCTCTCTCCCTTGATTTAAAGCAAAATCTGCTGTTATTAGAGAGCCAGAACGTTTCGATGCTTCAATCACTACAACACCCAGCGATAGACCAGATATAATTCGATTCCTTTGAGGAAAATACTGAGGTTTTGGTTTAGTAGCAAATGGAAGCTCAGTAATTACTAATCCGCCATTTTCAGTAATTTTTTTGTATAGATCAAAATTTTCTCTTGGGTATACTACGTCAATTCCGCTTGCTGTGACAGCAATAGTGGGGTAATTTTTGTATATTACACTGTTTGCTGCAGTATCAATCCCTCTTGCAAGCCCAGAAATTATGATGAAACCAGCTTGGCTTAAATCGAGTGCCAACTTATTGGCAAAATTTCTTCCATTCATTGAAGAATTACGTCCACCGATTATTGCAATTATCTCACGACTTAATAATGATACATCACCAAGTGTAGTTATTACAGGAGGAAAACCAGAGATATTCCTTAAAATATCAGGGTAATCTGGATCACATGCTGGTGTTATTTTGGCTCCAATTTTTTCTGCATTCTTAATTTCTTCTCGTGCATTTTGAATTCCATAATCCTTGTTAGTCAACTTATTAAGATATTTAAGCACTTCATATAGCGACCCACATGCTCTAAGTATACTAAAGAACTTTACTGGTCCCACAGTTCTAGCCAAGCTTAGCCATATTTCTAATTCTTCGTTATTTAATTTATTTATCTTCATAAAAGGCTTGAATTTCTTATCAATTTAGTGTACCCAAGATAATGTAAATATACAGTGTTTTATGACGCATTTTGTTACAGATAAATGCATAAAATGTAAATATACAGACTGTGTGGAAGTATGTCCCGTTGACTGCTTTTATGAAGGTAAAAATATGCTCGTGATTAACCCAGATGAGTGTATTGATTGTGGAGTGTGTATACCTGAATGTCCAGTAGATGCAATTGTAACTGATGATTCCATAAAAGATATTCTAGAGCTAGATGAAGGCTTACTGAATAATGAACAAAAAATCTTTAAATCATTTTACAATATAAACGTAGAATATTCGCAAAAATGGCCAAACATTACAGCTAAAAAGCAACCCCTAGATACAGCAGAAGAGTATAAAGAAAAAAAGGATAAGACAGCTTATTTTGATGAAAATTTAGGGTCATAGAGTACAAAAATAGACTTACATTTTTTGATTAAATAGACATTGAATTGTAAGCGTCTATTTCATCTGCCATAGACGATAATTGTGCACTCTCAAAACGGAGATTGTTTGCAATATCTATTAATTTCTCACTAATTTGTGAACGAGGTTCAGGCACTGGAAAGAAAACGTCACATCTAGCCTTGCATAGAGGTTTGTCTGTTTCATTGAACGCCTCTTCACAGTTTTTGTGGCAAATATGAGATAGGTTACGTGCCTGAAACGTTAATGAATTCGAGTTTTGTGTAGGTATAACCATAATATACTCCTAAATTAAAAAACTATAGTATTTTCTAAAATGGATGATAAAGTTCCATTATGGTA
>NZ_JAFEVH010000035.1:0-8749 GCF_048054155.1 Wolbachia endosymbiont of Nasonia giraulti | reverse complement strand
ACTTTTTTTTCGGTTTGACACACTTTTTTGAACGTTCCCTTATAATATAAGTAATATTGTCATCTAATGTTTAATGAATTTCAATAAATTACCTTTTTAATTCTAGATGAGTATACACTTTGTTAATATGTTTGGGTCAAAACCCAAAAGTAAGTTTATGCTTTCTATAGGAAAAGAAGGCACAATGTTACTATATTTTAAAAATGATACTTTAAATAAAAGATATTTTGCTAAGGACAAAAATAATAAAGCTGTTTCTGACTTAATTTCATGTCTCTCATCAGATAAAAAAGCACCCTTATATCTGGTTCTCAATCACACTGATCAGAACTATTTGCTACAGTCTATCCCAAGAGTAAATAGGATTAGTGCTTATCTATCAGCAAAAACAAAAGTAGAGCATTTTGCTCATAATAACGATATAAATTCTATTCTCTTGGTCGAAAAGCCGAATAAATTTAATCAAAACTGGTGGTATCTATTTGTTTCATCAAAAGTAAATCATTTAATAGAATATTGGTTGGACGTGTTTGTTGAAATAGGCTCTAACTTTAAAGGAATATTAATGTTTCCTATAGAACTAGTCAGTATAGCAAAAAAGATTCTACACAAAGATCCTAGTAACTGGAAAATTATAGTTGCTGCAACTAAAACAGGTGGCTATAGACAAGTGGTTCTTAAAGAGAACAAAATGATATTTACACGTTTAATACCATTTACTAATGATAATTTACCAGGAATCATTGCTGGTGAAATATATCAGGAAGTGAAAAATACAATTCAATCTTTAACTAAGTTTGGATTTGAAAAAAATGACCCTATCGACCTTTGCATCATAGTATCAGAAGCTATTAAATCTAGTTTATCAGTTATAAATTTTTCAGAGAATAGTGTGAACATATTGACTCCATATGAGCTAGGTAAACTATTGGTAGCAGAATTAGCTATATGCGAAAAAGATAGCTTTTGTGATACTACAATTTTGTTCCATAGTTTTAAGAATAAGCCAATAAATATTTTTAACACAAAAGAAACTAAAGAATTTTATCTATTTAATTATCTTTATTTAAATTCTCCTCAAATTTTTCTATACCTACTCTTGGTTTTAGTTGTAATTAACGCCTTTTGTTTGCGAAATTTGTATTCAAATTTTAATGTTGCTGATAATTTATCTGCAAAGCGGAGTGCTTTAAATAACAAACTAATAAAACTTAGCCAAAGCTATAATGTAAAAAAGATAGATGAAGTTTACGATTTTATTAATATCAATAATATTTTATCAAAAATAGAGTACTCTCCTCTCACACAAGTTAAGTATGTAGAAAAGCTAAAAGTACCAGATGTAGAGCTTCAATCGTTTGAGTGGAATTATAATGAGGCAAAAAGTTATATTACCACAACTTTAAGGTTTAATTTTCAATCTGGTCAAGACATTTCTTATCAATACGAGAAACTACAGAAAAATTTAAACGATAATTTCCGTACTCATGATATTAGTATTTCTAGCTTACCCACTACTAAAGAGAAAAATCTATCTATTGATGTTGAAATAGGAGAGGCAATGTAGATTGATGACTATCTCTCAACTAAAAAGAAAAGCTACAATTCAGTGCATATATTACTTATTGTTATCTATTGTATTAATAGGGTTATCAACGTGTTTTATTATCTATAACAAAAAGGTTTATAATAAAAATCAAACTGCAGCTGAGGAAATACGCTCTATTAATTTACAGATCATTGAAATTCAAAAGAAAGAAGTCGTTCTAAATAAAAACCTAGATTTATGGAAAAGAATTTCTTCTTCAAACTTACATAGTAGCAGATACATTACAAATTTAAATTTTGAGCTTAACAAGCTATATAAAAAACACTACATGTTAGAACCTGAAATATCAATTTCTATACCTGAAGAAGCTGAACTCCACAATAAAAGTGAACATACAAAAGTAATAAGAAGTGAAGTGGTTCTAAGTTTAAGCTCAATTAGCGATAAGCATATTTTTTTATTTCTACAGTCTATTCCAAATCTTCCTGGTTATATTATGATCAGATCTCTTACCTTGAATAAGCAGAGAAATATAGATGCTAAAGTTATAAACCAGATTTTAAGTGGTAATATGACAGAGATAGTGAGAGCTAGTATAGTTTTTGATTGGTATACCATATTAAGTAGATGAATATAAAGTTGTTTTTTATTTTTACGCTGCTATTTTTTAATGTTAGTGCATATTGCAATTGCGAAGATCTTGTAGAAAATATAGGGATTTGTAAAAAATATTCTTGCCAACAGCATATTAGTAATGAAGATTTTATTGAGCATAAAATATTAGGGTTAAATAGTGAAAATTTATGTGTATATATAGAAAGACAAGGCAATGATGAAATGGTCTGTCATCATTCCAATAATGGAATGATTATAGAAAAGAAGTACTTAAAAAGTATTTTAAAAGTTGGAAATCAAGAAATAAATGACTTCATTGATATAGCAAATTTGCGTGCGAAGGAGTGTTTTTTTATCAACAATTATTATATAGATCGAGACGATATAATAAAAGAGGCAGCAGAGAGTACTTTGTCGCAATATGGTAGCATAAAAAGCATTTTTTTTGATGAAGAGCAGGTTAATAGAATAGTTAGTGAGATGGAAAAGTTTAACTTACAGTCTTCAGGAGTTACAGAGGAAGAAAATTTCAATTGTAAAGTAGTCAGTTTAGATTCAATTTTATACTTTTCCCCCGATACATGGAAAATATGGGTAAATGGAAAGTTGTTCATAAATACTAAGGATTTAAAAGTGCACTCAGTAACTGAAAATTATGTAACTTTTTCATGGTCTGTAGACCAAAAGATAACAAAAGAACGGATAAGCAATTCTAAAAATGTACATTTTGGACATGGAGGTATTATGTTTACGCTTTATCCAGAACAAAAATTTGATTTAGATAGTTTATCTATTAAATAATCTAATACATCTGCGCTTGTAGCTCAGTTGGATAGAGCGTTGCCCTCCGGAGGCAAAGGTCGTGGGTTCGAATCCCTCCAAGCGCGTTTTTAATTAAATTTGACAATAATACTCTCACATAAGATAATAAAGATGTTTGTTTTAAAGCATAATTATGTCTAGTGGTACTATAAATAAAGTCATATTAGTTGGTAATTTAGGAAAAGATCCTGAAATTAGGACTACACAAAATGGAAAAGAGATGGCAAGTTTTTCAATAGCCACGTCTGAAAGTTGGACTGACAAATTTTCTGGTACTCGCTCTGAAAAGACAGAATGGCATAATATTGTAATTTTTAGTGAAGGACTAGTAAAAATTGTTAAAGACTTTGCACGGAAAGGTAGTAAAGTGTACGTTGAAGGCTCTCTGAGAACTAGAAAATGGACTGACCAAAATGGTACTGAAAAGTACACAACAGAGGTGGTGCTATACAACTTTAATAGTGCCCTTACCCTTTTAGATTCACGAAACAGTATGTCAAACTCTGATTACAAGCCAAGTGAATACAAACAAAATGAAACAGGACAAAAAGATAAACACGGAAGTTTTGACAACGATATAAAAGACGAACTAATCGATGATGAAATACCATTTTAATAACTTCAATTGAAACCTACATTTTTATGGACTGCTTGTGTTACTCCTTTTAGTTCTAATGGAGATAGCGTAGATTACCAAAGTTTGCAGTGCTTGCTTGCAATGCAGGCTCAAGCTAAAAATGGTGTAGTGTTGCTCGGTAGCACAGGTGAAAGCTTATCACTTACTGATTCTGAAAAGCGCACCTTGGTTGAATTTGTATGTGAGCTAAAATTAAATACGAAAATTATAATTGGTGTACCAGGAGTGAATCTATATCAGACTTTTGAATGGCTTGATTTTTGCAAGGGTATGCCTATTCATGGCTATCTAATGACAACTCCCATTTATGCAAAGCCTGGAATCATGGGGCAAACTTTATGGTTTGAAAAGCTGCTTGAAAAAGCACATGTGCCAGCAATGCTTTACAATATTCCATCAAGAGCAGGAGTGAGTCTTCACGCTGAAACTGTACGTAATTTATCCAGCTACGAAAAATTTTGGGCTATCAAAGATTCAAGTGGCACCGTTGATACTTTAACTCAGTATAAGAAAGTTGCTCCAAATATTGAGGTGTTTTGTGGAGATGATAATATGATACCCGATATGGCTGCTAAGGGTGCGGCTGGTCTGGTTTCTGTTGCTGCTAACACTTGGCCACATATAGTACATGAATATGTTAAGCAATGTCTGAGTAGTAAAAACTCTCAGGTAGATGTGTGGAAACAGACTTGTGAAGCGTTATTTACCGCCAGTAACCCAATACCTACTAAAGCACTCTTGCATGATATTGGGCTTATAAAACACAAAACTGTCCGCCTACCACTCAGCACAGAAGACTTGCCTTCTGTTGAAACATTAAGGCAAGCTAATAAAATGATTCTTGGATGGGAAAATCAACTATAGTATTTTCTAAAATGGATGATAAAGTTCCATTATGGTATTACCAACCAAAAGCTGTAAGTCTGTATATTTATACATGAGAGGTCTGAGGCGGCTTTTGATGGTATGCCAACAGTATTCTATAGGATTCAAATCTGGTGAATATGTTGGAAGATACAGCAAATGACAGCCAAAAGACTCTATTAATGATTTTGTTTTAGTGGTCTTATGAAATGTAGCATTATCCATAACTATAGTTGTGCCAAGTGGCAATTTAGGTAATAACATCTTCTCCAACCATGTATTGAATACCTCTTTGTCACACCCACCTTTGAAAGTCATTGGTGCAATAAATCTCTTTCCAATCCACCCGGCTACTATACTGATTCTCTCTCGAGTTCTCCCTGGAATATCTGCATAAATTTTCTTTCCTCTTGGAGCGCGTCCATATTCTCGGTATAACTTATTATCAACTCCTGCTTCATCTATATATAAGATGCTGGAATGGTCTATTTTTGAGATTTTATCAATAAATTGCTCCCTATCTTCTTGATTGCGCTCTTGATATAGTGTGACTTTTTTTTAAAGTAATTTTTAGCTGTTTTAGTCTATACCAAATTGAGTTTATTCCAAATCCAAGATTTTGTTTCATCTCTGCCAGAGTATGATCTGGATTCTTTGTAACATATTCTTCGAGTATTTTGGGGTCTATTTTTCGAATAAAGCTACCGTTTTTAGATGGCTTGAGGCTTTCACCAGCAGCTTTCTTTTTTAACCAACGGTACAGAGTTGCTATTCCTATCTCCATAAGCTCTGCTACCTCAACCTTTGTCTTACCTTTTTCTATCATCAATACTGCCTTTTCCCTTAAATCCACACTATATGCCATTATAACTCAAATACTTTATTATACCTTTATCATTTACTTTAGGAAATACTATAGTCCGGTAAAAATCTCAGTCAGTTTAGCTACAGCTGTATGCTTTTAACTCTCCCAAAAAGAAAATTAACCATGTGAAATTCTTGTTGATATGACTTAATGAATAATTATTTTAGGTTACTAAGTTATTTAAGAAACTTTAATAATATTTAGCCCACTTACTTTTCTATTTTCCATGTCACGATGAGCCTCTATTATTTCATCAAATTTATATTTTTTATTAATTCTTACAATTAAAAGTTTTTTTCTTATCATTTCAAAAATTTCCATTGCAGTAAGCACTAACGTAAGTCTATTGTGCTTGTAGTGATATATCGAAGTTCCAGCTGCAAATAACGAACGCGAACTAAGTAAAGAGAAATTAATAGGAGCATTACCTGATATCTGCCCATAGGAAACATATATGCCAAACTTACCTAAAGATTCAAAAGAGAGCTTGCTTGTAGCGTAACCTATAGGGTCATACACCGCACCTACTCCTCTATTTTTCGTAATCTCCATGATTTTAGAAACGAAGTCTTTATCATTGCAGTTTATTGCGTATGTGCAGCCACTTTGTAAAGCTATCTTCATTTTTTCGTCAGAGCTTATAGAACCTATCACTACACCTTTTTTATCCTTTGCCCATTGGCATATTATTTGCCCCAAACCACCATTAGCTCCATGAACTAGTACAAAAGCACCAGGCCTGATTCTATAAGATTGATTAACTAAATAGTGAGCTGTCATACCTTTAAACAATACTGCAGCAGCAACTTCATCAGGTATATCATTCGGAATTTTTATCAAATATTTCTGGTGTACAATGCGCTTTTCACAATATGCCCCTGGAGGAGCTGTGCAATATCCAACTCTATCTCCAACCTTAAGTCCATCACTAATTTTTTTACCAAGCTTTTCAACAACTCCTACTGCCTCTACTCCAAGTACTGATGGCAGATCTTTAATTTTGCGCATACCTTTTCTATGTTCTAAATCATAACGATTTAAGCCGATAGTTGTATGACGTATTAAGACTTCCTCACCTTTTGGCTCACCTATGCTCTTATCTACAAATTCTAATACTTCTGGCCCCCCAGTTTTTTTAATTTGTATAGCTCTAACCATGATAAATGTAAGACAAAAACTTTAATTATGTTATCTAGCAATTAATATTTTGCAAAATGTTATTTAGAGTTTATACACTACATAAGCGTATTGTTAATAGTTTTGAGGCACAAATTATGACAAACAGAGAAACTTGGCTTTATGGTGTTTTATTCAATGTGTTGTGTGAAGTGGATGAAGATGACGATTTAGATACCAATAATAAAAATAAAAGAAAGGTTAAAATGTAAAATGCAAAAATCAGATAAAAAAGGGGACTATTGTAAATATTTATATACTTCTTGGGAAAAAAAGGATTTGATATTAATCACAGATTTGACTTGAAAGATTATGATGGCTTTCCAATAGATAGTCTTTTTTCCATCGCCATTAACTATAAACCGTACACTTTAACAAATCTAGCGCAAGTTTTAATAAAAGCAGGAACTAATGTGCAAAACGAAAAAGGATATTTACATACCTGTGTTTTGACCCATTCTCCGGACATATTAAAGGCTCTCATAAAAGCGGGAGTAAATGATAGCCCAAATGAAAACTACGGTGGAAATACCACCTTAGACTATGTTGCTAAATTATATGGTAGAGATAAGCCAATTGAATACAAGAATTGCTATGAGATTCTAATTAAGCATACATTAGAAAAAAATCCCAACATAGAAATGCCAGTCTCTGTAAAAAGTAATAAAGAGTTAACTGAGTACTGGAATGCTTGTAAAGCAAATAGTGAAGAATGGGAATTCGCAATACCAAAAACCGCAACACAAGTACTTAGTGTACAAAAAACAAATAAGCGCTTCTGCCCAATTAAATAGATCTGTTGCATAACTTATTTATAGAAAAAGGTTTGTTATTTAAGCTTAAAAAACGTATACGATAGCGTTATTTCACTTAAATCTTTTGTACTATTGTCACGAATTATTTCAGGGTCTATGTAAAAGGATACTGGCATAGCTGCTTTTTGTTTTGGCTGCAAAATTTGTTCTTCAAAGCAGAAGCATGCAACTTTATTGAAATACTTACCTGCTTTAAAAGGTGTGACATTATACACTGCCATTCCAAGCGAAGGCTGGTCAGATAAATTTTCTGCATAATAAAACACTAAACTTTTTTGCCCTATATTCGTATCAATGTAGTTAGTTTCTGATTTAAATTCCCAAGGCAGACCGGACATTACATCAGCATTGAAGTAAACCCTGATTTTTTGGTCAGTTGCATTTATTGTCGTATTAGTTGCTTTTCTCGTTGTGCCACCATATCCAGTAGCTTTGCAAAAGATACTATACAATGGCACTGAAGCATATGCAAGACACAGCATCAATACCACTAAAGATACTAGGAAAAAAACTATAGAATTTTCATTATTTCCCCTTAAAAAGGAGAACACCTAATCCCTATTATTAAACAAGTTAAGTAACCTAAGTAAATTGAGGAATATGTTGATAAAGTCAAAGTAAAGATTAGTTGCACCAAGTACTGCCAACTTAGTAGTTGCAACCTCTGAGCCATCATTATACCTATAATAAACATCTTTGATTCTCTGAGCATCGTACGCGGTCATTAAAGTAAACACTATTACTGACACAAATGATATTGCAAAATAGAGTGGACTACTCCCAAGGAACAGATTAACTATAGATGCAATGATTAATCCCCAGATTCCCATAATCAAAAAAGAACCCATACTGGTCAGATCTTTTTTTGTAGTATTACCATATAAAGCCATAGAACCAAACATGATCGATGTAATGAAAAATGCTCTCGCTATATTTTCTGCAGTATAAATTATAAAAATATGAGATAAAGAAATTCCCATTAAAACTGAGAATAGAAAAAATACAGTAAGTGTTGACTGAGCACTTAGGTGTTGAAGCCTAAAAGACATATAAAACACCAATGCAACTGGAGATAGCATTACCACAAGCGATAGAACAGGATTGGAATAAATCACCTGGAAAAGACCAGAAAACACTGTTAAAAACGCAACAAGCCCTGTAACACCTAAAGCTAAAGCCATATAATTGTATACTTTAGTTAGGTAACTCCTGAGTCCAGCACTATAATAAACGCCCTGAGAGCGAATATCCTGTTCGCTTTTCATATAAGACATATGTAACTCCTTATTATCTCTTGATGGTATATTATAATACAATACAGCGTTTTTATCAAGTATAAAATGACATACTACAATTGAATGGGGGAACGTTCAAAAAAGTGTGTCAAACCGCATTTTCAATTCAAC
>NZ_JAFEVH010000034.1:0-9328 GCF_048054155.1 Wolbachia endosymbiont of Nasonia giraulti | reverse complement strand
GATGACAGGATATTTGTTTCTAATTCTTTATAATCTACCAAACCAGTAGTTCTATTTGCTTGACTCATATCAAACCTCCATTTTTTATATCAATTTATTACTTTTTTTTCGGTTTGACACACTTTTTTGAACGTTCCCAAGTTTTTAATCAGGCTAGGTGTGAGGCACGCCTATTTTTTTCTTGCTTATTTCCTTACTAAACAATCTGTTTTTCTTTCAATAAACTCTGTAATTCACCTTTTTCATACATCTCGCGGATTATGTCACAGCCACCAATAAACTCTCCCTTTATATATATTTGTGGAATTGTTGGCCAATCAGAAAAACTTTTTATGGACTGACGTATTTCATCATTCTCAAGTACGTTGATGCATTTAAACTTTACATTCAAATTTTTGAGAATTGATACGACGAGCCCAGAGAATCCACATTGAGGAAAGTCATAGGTGCCTTTCATATACAGCACTACATCGTTTTCTGCTATGTCTTTTTTTATTTGTTCAAAGTTGTTCATAAATATCACCTTAATTTTAAGCTCCAGTTTCTAGTTGCAATGCATGTATAGACTGACCTTCAAGAGCCTTGTATACCATTCTGTGTTGTTCTATTTTTGTCTTTCCAGAGAAACACTTGGAAGTTATTTTTAAATGGTAGTGATCATCATCTTCAGCAAGGTCTTTAATTTTTATATCAGCATCAGGAAATGATTGTTTGATAATTTTCTCTAACTCGTGAATTGTAATAGTCATCAGTTTATTTTAATTATAAGTCTAAAATATGCAATTGATTATTGTGAAGACAATAGATTCAGCGTGCTGAGAGCACTAGCAAGACGAGATTTTAATTGACTTGCATACTCATTCCAGTCCTTTATTTCCTTTCTTGCTACACCTGAGGTAACTGCAGCTTTTGCAACAGCAGGAGATACTATAGAAATTAATCTTGGGTCAAATGGAGTAGGTATTATATATTCACGTCCATAGCTCATTTTACGACCACCATAGGCTGCAGATATCTCGTGCGGCACTGGCTCGCGAGCAAGCTTTGCTATTGCATCTGCAGCAGCAATTTTCATTTCATCATTTATTGTCGTTGCATATACATCAAGTGCCCCTCTGAATATGTAAGGAAATCCCATTACATTATTGACTTGGTTGTTATAATCTGACCTACCAGTTGCAATTATTGCATCTGGCCTTACAGATTTTGCAAATTCAGGCCTTACTTCTGGATCAGGGTTAGCAAGAGCAAAAATGATTGGGTCTTTACCCATGCTTTTTAACATTCCTTCACTGAGCACATCCTTTGCAGAGAGTCCGATGAATACATCAGCATCTTTTATGGCATCGAGTAGAGAACGTTCTTTAGTGTCAATTGCATATTTTTCTTTCCACTCATTCATATCCTCTTTTCTGTCTTTGTGTATTACTCCTTGTTTATCGCATAGTACTATGTTCTTAGCACCCATAGACTTCAGTATTTCCAAACACGCAATACCAGCTGCTCCAGCACCATTCATGATGATCTTTACATTTCCTAATTTCTTTCCAACAATATCGAGGGCATTTTCTATACCAGCTGCAACAACTACTGCAGTGCCATGTTGATCATCGTGGAACACCGGAATATCCATCAACTCATTTAGACGTTTCTCTATTATAAAACAATCAGGAGATCTTATATCTTCTAGATTTATTCCCCCCCAACTTGGACCAAGATACCTTACTGCATTGATGAAATCTTCTATGTTTTCTGTGTCAACTTCTATATCAATTGCATCAATGTCAGCAAAACGCTTAAATAAAACAGCTTTGCCTTCCATGACGGGTTTTGAAGCAAGAGGACCGATATTGCCAAGTCCCAGGACTGCGGTGCCATTTGAAATGACAGCCACATAATTGCTTTTTGCCGTGTAATCATAAACAGCTTTAGGATTTTTAGCTATTGCAAGGCATGGGGCTGCAACACCAGGGGAATAAGCAAGTGATAGGTCATGCTGTGTGGATAAGGGTTTTGTTGGTATAACCGATACCTTACCAGGTTTACCACTTCTATTATGGTACTTAAGTGCTTCTTGTTTTGTGGTGTTATCTAAATCATTATTCATGCTTTGAGCTTATTGTTAGTAATTTTTTAAGTATATGGGGTTTTTATGAATGTTCAACTATTAGCTTGTGAATTCTGTTGTACTTCTGTATAAGTTTATCTACCAATAGTGTGACTTACATGCTTAAGAAAAACGTGCCTAATTTGCTAACAATTTCTCGTGCGCTCGCGATACCGGCAATAATATCAAGCTTTTATATAGAAAGTAAATATGCAAGTCTAATAACAATATTGATCTTTATGTTTGCGTGCATTACAGATTTTTTTGATGGTTATTTAGCACGTGCATGGAAAGTCCAATCGAATTTTGGCAAATTATTTGACCCAATTGCTGATAAGTTAGTAGTAGTTTCAACAATAATCATGCTAGTTTATAAGCAAAAAATAGATGATGTTACAATCATACCGTCAGTTATAATTGTTTGTAGAGAGATATTAGTTTCGGGTTTACGAGAGTTTTTGATAGCTACAAACGTTAGTCTACCTGTGAGCAAAGCTGGGAAAATTAAAACATTTTTTCAGATGGTTGCTATAGTGGCGTTAATAATGAGTGATTATGAAACAACTAAATACATAGGTGTGATTTGTTTGTGGGCTGCAGCTGTTATGACTATGTGGTCAGGCTATAATTACGTTCTAGCTGGCATCAAACAGATTGACTAAATTGCTTAAGAGTATACAAAGAAAGTTAATAATTTCACAATATTGACTGATTAGTTAAAATCCTGTATAATGTATTAGTTTATAAATTAGTCAAGTTTGTATGACTGGTATTATTATAGATAGCTTTAATACTGAGTCTTCCTTTAAGAGATCAAGTTCTGAGAAAGATACTAAAATAGAGGATTTTTTTCGAGATTTCTGGTCAACAGTTGATGAAGAAGAAAAAAAGAGAAAAAAACTTGAGCAAGAATTATTAATACTTGAAGAAGGAAAAAAAAAGCAGAAGCTGGAACAGGAGTTATTAACTTTAAAAAAAAGAGAGCTAAATAGAAAATGTGTATCATTGGCAACAATGGTTCCATTTGCATTGCTGATGGCAATTGAGCTCGAAAAAACATGTAGCGATCAGGTATTACTTGGCCTTATAAGCGGTGCATTAGGCCATATTATATTACCTTTCACAGTCTTATCTCTTATTTGCACGCTATATTTAATTTATAATAATAGAAAAATAGCAGAAAAAGAACGAGAGTTGGAGAATATTGAAGATGGAGAAAAAGAAAAGAGAGACATTCCTTATACAGTTGATGATTACTGTAACTATGCTGATGCTGCTTTAGTTACATTAGTTATTGTGGCTAGCATAGTAAGCGAAGCATTGGCACAAGGAATAATAGAAGACGTAGCTTTTTCAATTTCTAGTATATTCTACTTTGTAGCGAGTGCTACTTTTTGCTATTGTGAGTACAAGAAAAATAAAAATTCTGAATTAGAAAAAGAGCAAGGCTTTGATGAGAAATTTGAAAAAAAGACAAGCAATATGTCTACAGCTAAGTTAATGCTTGCTGGTTCTTCTTTATTACTAATTAGGAGGATAATGTTGATTTCTGAAGTAGCATTAGCATCATCTGCTGTTGGGCCTGCTTTAGGTCTGGTAGGTATTGCTCTTTTGATGGTCGGAAGTGGATTGATCATACATTCTTATATTAGAAAGCTAGAGAACGTAGAAGTGAGTGGAAAAGGTGTTCCAACAGGTGCTGGTATAGGTAATATAGGGAAAGGGCAGGTTTTTGCTCGATGATAATGCCAAAAATTTGTTTATTTAGGTAATATTTAGTCTATACTTTATTTTGATCAAAAAAAATCTTATGTATAAGACTTTAATCATATGCTTTTTTCTCCTTATTTGCTCCTTTGTGCAGTCGTATGGGAATGATCTGGAACACACTGAAACTGAACTATATGAGGAGGCAGTTAAGCTTTATGATCAGAAAAAATATAAGCAAGCTATTAGAGCATTTCAAAAGATAGAGGATTTGTATCCTTTATCTTATTGGGCAATGAAAGCAAAATTATTATCTGGAGTTTCTTACTATAATATGGGTAACTACAGCAGTGCTGCAAGTGATATGGATGATTATATATACGTTTATCCAAATGGTGAAGATTTGCCATATGTATATTACTTAAGAGTATTATCTTATTACATGCAAATTAATAAAGTGCAGCTTGGGCAACAAATTGCATATAAAACTTTAGAGCTAGCTACTGAATATATTAATCTTTTTCCGAATAGCGAATATATAGAAGAGATCAAAGAAAAAGAAAAATTAATCACAGAACATATATCAAAAAAAGAGTATTCTATTGGTGAATTTTACCTAAAGCGTGGTGAATATTTAGCAGCAATTAAGCGTTTTCAAAATATGATAAGCGATAAATATTCTTCTAGAGTTATTAGTTATTTAATAACAGCTCACTTAGCTCTTGGCCTTGACTTAGAAGCTGAGCAGTATGAAAATATGTTAGCAGAAGGGGTGAATTAGTTTTCTTATGGCTGGTCATTCACAGTTTTCAAATATAAAACATCGAAAAGGTGCTCAGGATGCAAAGCGCTCGCAAAAATTTACGAAGCTCATTAGGGAAATAACAGTTGCTGCAAAACAAGGGCTGCCTGATCCCGAACTCAATCCACGTCTTCGCTCTGCTATCTTTGCTGCGCGAAAGGAAAATCTACCAAAAGATAAAATAGAAACAGCAATAAAAAATGCAGCTGGTAACGTTGCTGGAGAAAGTTATGAAGAAATACAATATGAAGGCTGCGGACCTTCTGGTGCTGCACTTATTGTCCATGCTCTGACAAATAATCGCAACCGAACTGCTTCTGAGATACGTTATATCTTTTCTCGCAAAGGCGGTAATTTGGGAGAAACAGGATGTGTGAGTTACCTTTTCGATCATGTAGGCTTAATTGTCTATAAAGCAGAGGGTATAAATTTTGAAGATTTATTTAACTATGGAATTGAATTAGAAGTATTGAATGTTGAGGAAAATAACAAAGAAGAATTATATGTTATAACTTGTGAAGTAAAAGACTTTGGTAAAGTACGTGACGCTTTCTATACAAAATTTGGAGAACCAGAACTTGCTCGTCTTTCATGGCAACCAAAGGACCTGATTGAAGTTAGCGACAAAGAATTAATTGATAAATTATCTATATTAGTTGAAGAGCTAGAAGATAATGATGATGTGCAGTATGTTGAAGGTAATTTTATTTTTGCTGATAAACTATGAGGCTGGTAATACTTCCACTGCTTTGTATTTTACCAGCATATTCAACTGAAACATTTGCGCAGAAAGACTATTGTCATTCCAGTGCCCAGACACTGGAATCCAGCAAAATTGATTGTAAACAGCACGCTATACAACATTTTCGATTAAAAATTTGGTCAAGCACTGAAATGACACTAACCCACTCTCCAGTGTTATTCCAAGACGGGATCAGAAAAAAAAAAGCTGCTTTGGTGACAGAAAGTGATAGAAAGTTGTTATTCATATCCAGTGACATAAAATCCTCTTTTTTTGATGCAGAAGGTTTGGCGCCAGATACAATAATGAGATTAATCAGCATATATAAAGATTATGGTGTAGATTTTAAAAAAGACATTGTGCCCAAAAGCAAGTTGGAAGTTCTGTGTGAGAGTGATCAGAAGGCTGAAGAAAAAATTTTATATACTTCACTCACAACAAGCAATAAAGCTATAAGTTTATATTATTATGAGTCACAAAACGGCAAAGAAGAGTATTTTAATAAAGAGGGGATAAGCTTAAAGAGTTTCGTAAGTCCTTTGAACGGAGATTTTCGTATATCCTCGAATTTTGGTAATAGAAAGCATCCCATTCATGGTAAAATTGCTTTTCATAAAGGAGTAGATTATGCAGCTAAACTTGGCACTCCTATACACGCCACTGCAGAAGGTGTAATAGAATATATAGGAAAGAATGGTGGCTATGGGAATTACATCAAAATAAAGCACAACAATAAATATTCAACTTGTTACGCACATATAAGCAAATTTAGTAGCGATATAAAGTTAGGCTCTAAAGTAAAGCAGGGACAAATCATTGCTTATGTTGGCAGCACTGGTGTTGCAACAGGACCTCATTTACATTATGAAGTTATATATAATGGTAAACATATTGATCCGCTTACGATAGCTCATGGCAATGAGATAAAGTTGCCTGATCGTGAATTAAGAGAGTTTAAATTATTTGTAAGTAGGGTAGATGAAATAATCAGCAGAGAGGGTGCAAGTGAAAAAGCAATCTGATGAAGACAGTACAGATAAAAATACAATAAATGATAGAAATCTAAGTAAAATTCGGGCTTTTCCTGTACTAATAGCGCTAGGGTTAATTTTATTGGTACTTTTTGTGTATGACAGCACAATTGCACTTGGAGTTGCTGCTGTTTCAATATTGACTTTTTCTCAAGGATTTTTCGTTAATGATCCTAATGAAGCAAGAGTGATAGAGTTTTTTGGTCATTATATTGGAACTTATTTTAAGTCTGGAATATGCGTAACGCTTCCGTTTTCGAGTAAATATAGAGTTTCTTTGAAATTTCAGAATATCAATACAGAAAAAATTAAAGTTAATGATGCTAATGGAAGTCCGATAGAGATTTCAGTAGTAATTGTTTGGAGAGTGAGCAGTCCTGCGAAGGCATATTATAATGTTAATAATTATCATGATTTTGTTTTTGTGCAAAGTGACTCGGTAATTAGAGAACTGGCAAGTAATTATCCGTATGATAGCGAAAACGATGAAGAATCTTTGCGTAAAAACTCTGACAAAATTTCAAATGAATTGCGGTCAATGCTACAACAAAGATTGAATATTGCTGGAATTGAAATTACAGAAGCGAGAATATCGCATTTGGCGTATTCATCTGAGATTGCACAGGCAATGCTGAGGCGTCAACAAGCACATGCCATCACCTCTGCAAGAAAGCATATAGTGCAAAATGCAATAGGAATTATCGAAGAAGTAATAGCCCATTTTGAAAAAAATAAAAGCTTACGATTGGATGGAAAACAAAAGGTTCAATTGATAAACAATTTGCTAGTTGCTCTGATCTCTGAGCAGGATGCACAGCCGACTATTAGTTTGGATAATAATTAGCATAGAAGCCGATTGGGTTTCATGAATGCAAGTCACTGTTAATTTCTTGATTAATAGACTAAATGATGTTATAAATTACACGCATTAGGGGTGCTCTAAAAAAGCTGAGAGTACATAAAGTACAACCCTTTGAACCTGATCTTGTTAAAACAAACGTAGGAAAATGTATGTATATAAATATTGAAGAATGCTTTGGCTTCATCGCGTTCATTACATCTCTTATTGGGTTATTGCCTCAAGTATATAGAGCATATATCACAAAACTTACTCGTGACGTATCGATGCTAATGTTGGTGAATTATCTTATTTGTTCATCATCTTGGCTTATTTACGGTATTTGTCAGGGTTTAACTTTTGTGATACTCAGTAATATTGCTGGATTAGTGATCAGTATAATATCAATTGTTCAAAAATGTTACTACGATGCAAAAACTGCACGAAGCGCTTTATAACCATATGCTACATTGTAGCGTGGAGCAAGAATATCGTTCTATTGTAGTATTAAATGGAGAAATACCTGATTCATCGTTTTTTAAACAAGATATACCTGTTATTGCTGTAGATGGAGGAGCAAATAAGCTTCTATCAATTGGCGTAAAACCTGATCTTGTAATAGGAGATTTGGATAGTATAAATCCGAATTTACGTGCTAATTTAAATACAGTATATCTACCTGATCAAGATTATTGCGACTTTTCTAAAGCAATGGCTCACTTAAAAACAGTAAAGTTATTGCCATCAATAGTAACGGGTATTACTGGAGGAGCAATTGATCATATACTACAAAATATTAACTTTTTTTTAAGTACAGATAGTATCTTTTATATGCCTTCGCCTCCCATGGTGGGGTACGCATTACAAAAAGGTATTAGCTATTTTTCCTCTTTGCTAAAAAATACTAAAATATCCTTACTTGGTATACCGAAAGCTCAAATATCAACTAAAGGATTACAATGGGAACTGTACCTTAGTAACCTTGCTTTTCCAGGAAAGAATTCTTGCTTTAATCGAAGTTTAGGCAATGAGTTATCTATAGAAATACACAGCGGCGTGTGTTTAGCAATGATATATTTAGAAGCAGTAAATGATGATGGTGTGTATTGAGTTAAAACATTAAGAAAAAAAAAGTAGAAAAACCGTGTTAACACTAATTCTAAAAACTACAGGCGCCTGTTATTAGCTAAAGTAAAGGTCAAATATCTGGAATTCTGGACATAAAATCCTCCTGTATAAAAAAGATTCAGAATGTACACACAACAGATGTGGCTGAATTTTTATTGAAAAATTGGTTAAAAGGTCTGCAGACCGAGATAGATTTTGAGCTCTCTAAATATCTCTACTATCATTATAATGGCATCTTGAGTATGCGGAAGCAATTTTTTCATTAAAATAAAAAATTTTATTCTACAGCTCAAAAAGGAGTTTGCTAATTTTCACACTGAATCGGATTCCACCACTCAAACCTAGAAACTTTAATGTATCAAGGTATCTGTTCAGGGGAATGTGCAAGCCAATGCTCCCTTTTTTGTCATTCAAGTAGTCTTTTCTTGTCATTCAGGTAGCTCCTTATTGTCATCCCAGTGCTTGACACTGGGATCCACTCTTTCGTAATTTCATCAATAAAAACTTAGGATTACTTTTGTACCCAAAATTTCTGGATCCCAGTGTCAAGCACTGGGATGACATTGTCTTGAATGGGAATCGTTTCGTAATACACCAAAGGTTGTGAACCAAAAGAGCGTCATTCCAGTCTGGAATCCATTATACTCCGTAAATTTAATTGGTTTCATGACATCAACTTTTGCATTCCAGTTATGCAAGAAATCTATTATATAATATTATTATCACCCTCTTGATAGTTTGTTAGCTCCTCTCCTCCTGAGTTACTTGGTGCAATTATTTGATCAGATTCAGTTGATGGTTCATCAGATCCAAACAACCATGAAAAAAATCCACGGGAACGTTCAAAAAAGTGTGTCAAACCGCATTTTCAATTCAACTCAATTTTTAACCTACCAGGAAAAAAGATATCAAGTTGAGACATAGTTAAAGCCCAATTAGGCAAAGCAGTAATCCACTTTTGCTCTACCTTTTT
>NZ_JAFEVH010000033.1:0-10046 GCF_048054155.1 Wolbachia endosymbiont of Nasonia giraulti | reverse complement strand
AAAGGTAGAGCAAAAGTGGATTACTGCTTTGCCTAATTGGGCTTTAACTATGTCTCAACTTGATATCTTTTTTCCTGGTAGGTTAAAAATTGAGTTGAATTGAAAATGCGGTTTGACACACTTTTTTGAACGTTCCCATTCCAACAACATTTTAGTGAAACTTAACAAGCTTATCTATAGTTTTAGTGATGATTCTTGGAGTATTTGGAGAGACTTCTGAGCCCAGTTTATTTAACCGCTCTATAGCAAACCCGCTGTTCTCATTTATTATGAAATCACATAAAATATTTTCTATATCTTTAATAACACTTTCATGCTTTCTCAGAGGATGGTTATTCGGATATCTATGAATGGTTTTGATGCTAGAATACTCAACGAAAGCTTGATCTTTAAAAGCAAGTTGTCTCAATTTCTCTTTGAATTTTTCTTCTTCATCTCTTGCTAAAAGGCAAGACTTTATCAGTGATTTTATAATCGAGTTTATAGCCTGATGTATTTCAGAATGCACTATAACTTTGATGATATTTTCTTCCACTATGCAATCATAAGTGCTTTTTTCGCTCTTTAATGACTCTATAAGCATTTTGCTATTTTGCGAATTCAATTCTAGATTCTCTTCACTTATAGGAGTCATTATAAAGGTATTCTTATTTACCCTGATGTAAAATTGTGGCAACCCTTTAGAACAGGCAAATGCTACATCCTTAGACTCAAGTGCGTGATTGTATGAAGAAGAAAGGGTGCTTGCTATAACGCTACTTGGTACTTTCATTCCATGATTACTTAGGTGATTTAACACATTCTCAACATCATGATATGTAAAACCTGTATCTTTTATCAATTCAACAACTTCTATGCAATTGTGTTGTTTATACTCTATTGTCACTTCTTCTGTAAAAAGAGTTTTAGCTGCTATATGCTTATCAAGCACTGTGAAAATCTTGATGAAACTCTCTAAATCTTGTTTGTTAATTAATTCAATACTAATTAAGTTGTTGCTAACAATTATAATATTTTTTATCATTTTTTCCCACTAAAAAAACTCACTAGATGAATTGTATTTTTAATTCATTAAAAATTGTTTAAAGTGGGTATGCCAGCAACGGTAAGACAAAAAAATCACATAAAATCTTCATTATGTATTATATTACATCCCTCGTGTTCATCACTGCCGCTTGTGTAAGCTGTTGCATTAATGCTATCTTCATTGTTATTTAACATATTATCCAACTTTCCTTCTTTTTCAAGATCCATCAATTTGTCACATCCAGCAATATGATGTAAATAATCACCATTTTCATCAGTAATAAAAATTTGTGGAACTGTCCTGACGTTATATTTTGATTTTATACCGTCAAACAAATCCGAGTTTCTAAGTACATCAATTTCTTCGTATTTCACACCTTTTTCATCCAATAACTCTTTTGCTTTCTTGCAGAATGGGCAGTACTTCTTCACATATATTACAACTTTTCCTTTAGTGTTTTTCACGATTTATCTCCATAGTTCATAAAATACAACTATTATATATAAAAAATATATATAAAATATCAAATTGTATGAAAATTATTTACAACTGTGAGCAAGGGATAAAAGATAATGTGGCACTAACTTTCGGAAATTTTGATGGCGTTCATTTAGGACATAAGTTTGCAATTTCCAATCTAAAGGAGGTAGCACAAGAAAGAGGATTACCCTCTGCAGTTTTAACTTTTGAGCCTCACCCATCAACTGTTTTATTTAGTAGGAACAATTTTAGGTTAATAGACCAAGAACAAAAAAAGGAACTAATCAGCAGCTATGGTATAGATTACTTGTATATTATTAATTTTAGTAGAGGTTTTTCTGAGGTTAGCTGCGATGACTTTATTGGTAAGATTTTGGTAAAGAAGTATGGTGCTAAACATATAACTGTTGGAGAAAGTTGTACTTTTGGTCACAAACGATTGGGTAACATATTAACTCTAGAAAAATATTCTCAGATGTATGAATATTCTTTAACTAAATTAGAGCCATTGATAATCGATAGAAAAATTTGCTCTTCTTCCTCAATCAGGGAGTGTTTACAAAAAGGCGAAATAGAAATTGCTAATAAATTGCTTGGTAGGTCTTATCAAGTTTCTGGTATTGTAACAAAAGGTGCATGTAGAGGTAGAGAAATAGGGTTTCCAACCATAAACATTCCGATAGAAGATTACATGATAAAACCTAAGCTTGGTACATATTACGCCAAAGTTGCATTTTCTGAAAATAGTTCAAGTTGGCTATATGGAGTAGTCAACATTGGTATGAGACCTACATTTAAGGACTTAAAAAAACCTATAGTAGAAATGCATATATTTGACTTCAACGAAAATGTATACAATTTTAAGGTTGACATACAACTTTTAAAATTTATTAGGGCAGAAAAAAAATTCCATAGTATTAACGAGTTAACAAAACAGATAGACCGTGATATAATGAAGGCTTACCAGTTAAAGATAAACTTATGAAAAGGATATGTTTAGTTATTATATTGATTATAGTATCATTCGATCAAACAAGTAAATTGTATATAAACTCATTGATTGATGAGGGGGAGTCAATCGAGATTACTAGTTTTATGAAATTAGTTGAAGTTTGGAATTCAGGAATTAGCTTTGGAATGTGTAGTACTCTGCCGCATGGCAGCTTCTTTTTTTCGGTATGTTCAATATTAATAATTGGTATACTTGCATACTTGATATATAAATCTAATGATAAGTCAATTTACCTTAGTTTTTCTCTGATGATTGGTGGAGCGATCGGAAATGTAATTGATAGAATCTATTGGGGCGCTGTATATGATTTCATATATTTTCATATCAATGATTGGTATTGGCCAGCCTTTAATTTAGCTGATCTATCTATAGTTTGTGGAATGTGTACATTGTTATATAAGTGGTATATATGATAGGTCTATCTCTAAGCAAAATGAGGAATGAAATAATGCTTCGCAAATTCTTTAGTTTTTTTATACTATCTGTGTTTTTTTTCATTTGTCCGATTTCTTTGGAAGCTGAAATCATAAAGCATGCTAAGCTCAGTAACGGATTAGATGTTTATGTAGTACCTAATCACCGAATTCCAGCTGTTTTTCATGCAATAATATATAAAGTTGGGGGAATGGATGACCCAATTGGCAAAGCAGGATTGGCTCACTACTTTGAACACTTAATGTTTGAAACTACAGGAAAATTTAAAGACATAAAATCCACTTTGGGCAGCATTGGGGCCCAATTTAATGCTTTTACCACTAAAGAATACACCTGCTACTACGAATTAGTTCTCAAAAAAGATTTACCACTAGCAATGGAAATTGAAGCAGACAGAATGGGCAATTTTGATGTTACTCAAGACAAAATAGATAGAGAAAAAAATATCGTATTAGAAGAAAGAAAGATGAGATTTGATAATAATCCTGAAGCTTTACTATGGGAGGAAATGAACAGTGCATTTTATCGTAATGGTTATGGTAGGTCTGTTATTGGTTGGGAGAGCGATATTAAAACTTACAATCAAGATGACATAACAAGGTTTCATGATAACTATTATCATCCAGGTAATGCTATACTGCTCGTTGTTGGTGATGTAGAATTTGAAGAAGTAGCGGAATTAGCAAAGGAAAAATATGGTGCAATTAAAGCTGAGCCTGTAGTTAAGCATTATCCGAACCAAGATTCAATACATAATGCAGATATATCGGTAATTTTAGAAAGCACTGAAGTGAAAGAGCCAGTTTTATACTTTCGCTGTAGTATTCCTTTATTTGAGCAAATAAGTGAAACTTTTCCTGTTGATTTGGCAGTTGATGTTTTGGGGAATGGCAAGTCTAGTAAGCTATATAAAGATTTAGTTCTAGATAAGAATGTAGCAGTAGAAGTGTTTGCTTATTATAATAGCTTAGCTTTTAGTAATGGTTACATTGAGATTCGGGTAACTCCAAAAAGCGGGGTAGATTTGGATGCTGTTGCAAGAGAGTTAGAAAATTCTATTAATCACTTTACCTCTGAAGAAATAACAAGTGAAGAGTTGCAAAGCACAAAGTCTAAATACAAAGCAGCACAGTTTGATAATCTATCTGATTTAACTAGTGTAGCAATGTTTTATATACCACGTCTAGCACTAGGTATCCCACTTGATGAAATAGACATTTCATATAGCAAAATTAATGATGTCAATCTGAAAGATGTAAATCACAAAATTCGTACTATTTTTTCTACTAATAAATTAGTCGGCCGTTTGCTGCCAAAAGGAGGTAATAATGATGAGAGTAAGTAAACTTTTATTTCTACTTTTTTTCTGTCTAGGCTTTAATTTGCAGGCGAGCAGCCACCTAAATATAGAGGAGGTTACTACTAATAAAGGGCTTAAGTTTCTGTTTGTTAAAAACCGTGATTTACCAAAAGTTTCACTCAATATATCATTCAAAGATGCAGGTTACGTGTATGAAAGTGCAGAAAAGCAGGGACTTGCTTGGTTTACTTCTCTTGTAATTCAAGAAGGAGCAGGAAAGAATGATGCCAAAGATTTTGTAAAAAAGCTTGAGGATAAAGGAATTAGTTTAAATTTTATTGCTGGTTTAGAAGCATTTAGGGTTTCATTGAATACTTTATCTGAGAATCTAGAGGATGCAATTTCACTACTAAGTGATGCTATAATGCGTCCTAAAGTTGATCCTGAAGGATTGAATAGAGTTTTTGAAAAAGCCAAAGTAAACTTTAATAATTTTGAAAAAGATCCTTATTTTATTGCTGCAAAAGAGTTGGATACGTTGTTGTTCAAAAAACATCCTTACTCAAGAGATCCATATGGAACTCTAGACACTATAATGAGCATTACTAGAGACGATGTTTTAACATACATAAAGCGTAGTTTTACTAAGGATAATATCGTTATTAGTATTGTTGGTTGTACAACAAAAGAAGAAGTTAGTACGCTACTCGATAAATATTTATCTAAGTTACCATCAAAAAGATCAAAAATTAGGAAGGTATCTGTAAAAAATGAATTTGGGCCTGCAGAAAGTAAGAGCGTTTTTATGGATATACCACAGAGTGTAATACTTTTTGCTCAAAGAGGCATAGCATATGAAGACCCTAATTACTATAATGCTAGTGTTTTGATTAATGCGCTTGGTGGTATGAGTCTAAACTCAATACTGATGAAAGAGTTGAGACAAAATCTAGGTATTACTTATGGTGTCAGTGCACGTAATGTTCCTAATAAGCATGGAAATATTATATCTGGATTTATGAGTACTGATAGTTCCACTGCTAGCAAAGCTATATCAGCAGTAAAAGATACATTTAGCAGAATAAAAGAGGAAGGAATTGACGAACAACTATTCAAGGATGCAAAAATCAGTTTAGTAAACCTTATCTTCTCTTTTCTATCCAATAATGCGAATACAGCAACGTTACTGGATAGTATGCAGATAGACGATCGTGATATTAACCATATAAATAATTATGCAAATATCATTAATGATGTTCAATTGGAAAAAGTAAACAAGCTGGCAAGTTCTTTACTAAATCCTGAAAATTTATTTTTTGTTGAAGTTGGAAGAAACGCTCAAGGTCAATAGTTAATACCTTCTGCTATTGATCTTACTGCTTTTACATAACACTTATGCTCTTCAGCTAGAATGCGCTCTGAGAGACCGTGAACATCATCATTTGGTAACACTGGAACAGTAGCTTGAGCGATTATGGCTCCAGCATCAATTTCAGGAGTAACATAATGCACAGTACATCCTGTAATTTTTACACCCGCTTTCAGAGCTTGCTCCTGAGCATTTAGGCCCTTAAATGACGGAAGTAAAGAGGGATGAATATTTATAACTTTGTTATGCCATTTATTCAGGAAATTGGCCTTTATAATTCTCATAAACCCTGCAAGGCAAATTAAATCAACCTTATGTTGAACAAGTATTTCATGAATTTTATCAGTATCAAGTGGCTTATCTTCAATAACAAATGCTGAAACTCCTGCTTGCTTTGCTATTTTAAGGCCTCCAGCTTCACTATTATTTGTGATAACACACACAGTTTCAGCAGGGAAATTCTGATCTTGACATGCTTCTATTAAAGCCTGCATGTTTGATCCTCTACCTGAAATTAGTATTCCAAGTTTTATCTTTTTCATTTTAGTGCAGCCGCAAGAATGGATATTAATAAAATAGCTCAAAAGGAAAGTTTATTTTAGAATAAATACTATTGTGTAGCAATACTTTACACTGCTGGATAACATGGAATTAAAGAAATCATTCAGTTTGAAGTAACTTTAACATTTAATTTTAGGAATATTATACAATTTATGGTAAATAAATGCATATTTTTATGGCTGCGTTATTATTTATTTAGCAAAGTATTAGTATAATTTACTACACTGAATTAAATGGAGAAAATTCAATGAATAAATTACCAAGCAATGCAAAAACAAGCAAGTCTCAGGTTACTCAGTGGGAGGTAATAAAAAATTGTGAATATTCTGATAATTGTTTATCAAAAGTAGTAACTTTATACGTCATTAAAATGGCAGAATTATCAGATATTTATACGAGTAATGAACCTGAAATTAATACTATACTTACAAGAATAAGCATAACAAGTGAAAATGCATTTTTAAATAAGGTTGTTGATATTGAAATTATGGAGGGCATTTTTCCGTACAAATTCAACAGCAAGAAGAAAAATAACATATCAAGGCTAGAAGATTTGTACAATTATTTATGTTCTACTGTTATTGATAGCCTTCCAAAAGAAATGCTTGAAAGCCTAAGAAGAGAATACAGAGACGCTGTTAACTTATTTAAAGCAATTACTTAACTAGGTGTAGCATTTTTAAGACTTTACCTTCTATTTCAGAAATGCCACTTTCAAGATCTTTATCTATCAAACATATGGTAGATAAATATGTTTTCTGCTTCTTTTCAACATTGATAGTTAAAGTTCCAGGAGTAATCGTAACCGAGTTAGCAAATAATGCAATGGTCTTATCATTATGTCCTATGCATTCCCTTACAATAACAATTGGCTCAACTGTAGATTTGAATCGTAGCACCTTTTTTGTTACATAAATACTTGAAAAAATAATTTGGTAAATTAGCCAAGGTATATAACTTATAAGCTGATAAAGTGACAGCCTACCACTATCATTTAGAATTTGACTAAGGGCACTTTCAGCATCAATTAACCTTTTAAAGATAATCAATGTGAACACAGAAGAAAATACTCCACAGAGAATAAAAAAAGGCTCGAAATAACCAGACAATGTAATCCATAGAGAAGACAAAATCACAAATGATAGAGAAAAAAACTTAATATTTTGCCTGACTTTCATGATTTGGAGTATAACTTAAATGATTTTTTAGGAAAATAAAAAGTTCTTGATTTTTGTGTCAAAGAACATAATAACCAAGTTATTTTAATAAGTAGTGGAGATTATGACGCTTGATGATTTTCTAAAAATGCTTGAAGAAATAAATGATACTTCAGGTTTAAGCAAGAACAACATAGTTGAAAGAATAAAAATAAAATTAGAAAGAATTGATTTACGGAGGTGGGAAGATAGTGGATTTAATATCAATCATATATTCACTACACATAGTGATCTAGATCCTGTAGAAACTACATTGTTGCATTTTGCTGCTAAGAGTGGCTATGAGAACATAGTAATAGCTCTAATTGAATATGGAGCATATGTTGATGCATGGGACAGCGATGGATGCACCCCTTTACATTTTGCTGCTGAATGGAACCACAAAGGCATATTAGATATTTTAATTGAAAGTGGAGCAAATGTTAATGCGTGGGACAATGATGTATGTACACCTTTACATCTTGCTGCCGAAGGTGGAAATGAAAGTGTAGTAAGAGCTCTAATTGCATGTGGAGCAGATGTTAACGCGCAGAACAATGATGGACACACTCCTCTACATTTTGCTACTAAGAGTGGCTATGAGAACATAGTAATAGCTCTAATTGAACACGGAGCATATGTCGATGCGTGGGATAATTATAGAAGCACTCCCTTGCATTTTGCTGCTGAAAGTGATAATGAAAACATAGTAAGAACTCTGATTGAACATGGAGCATGTGTTAATGTGTGGGATAGTTGTGGACGCGCTCCTTTGCATTTTGCTAGCGATCATGAAAGTATAAGAGATATTTTAATTGAAAGTGGGGCATATGTTAGTAAACAGAACAATAATAGATATGCTCCTTTACACTTTGCTATTGAATGGGGCTGCAAAGATGTGATAAGTTCTTTGTCAGGTAATGCTATTCCTAGGTCTGAAATGGCAGTAGGAAGAGTGGAACAAATTACACTTGCAGGAAGATTAGAGCTTTTTTAACCAAACTTGCATTTACTGAGATAATTGTTTTGTTATGAATTAAACCAAAAGTTCTGTAATATATTGAAGCTTAAAGATATCTTTAGATATGGAAGTTATTGCAGAAAATAGGAAAGCAAGGTTTGAATACTTTATCTTAGAAGAATTTGAAGCAGGTATAATCCTCTTAAGTAGTGAAGTAAAATCACTAAGGGAAAGAAAAGCAAACATTTCTGATGCTTACGTTACTGAAAAAAAAGGTGAAATATGGCTAAACAATATGCATATTGCAGAGTATAAAGCTGCAAACCAAAAGAATCACAAGCCAAAAAGAGAACGAAAATTGCTTTTGCATAAAAAAGAGATAAATAAGCTAATTGGTCAAATCAAAATCTCTGGAATAACTGTTGTGCCACTTTCTATCTATTTTAATGATAAAGGGTTGGCAAAAACTAAAATTGCTATTGTTAAAGGAAAAAAACTCTACGATAAGAGAGCAACCATAAAGCAGAGAGAGTGGGACCGTGAGAAAAGTAGATTGTCTAAGAATAATTTGTAGTAAAATATGTCTTTAAGTCCAGTTATTTTTAGCATCGGTCCTGTTTCTATATATTGGTACTCTTTAGCATATGTTTTGGGTATAGTTTCTGCATATTGGTATTTACATAAGCTAGACAATCAAAAAATATTTACTAAGAATTTTTACGATTCGTTATTAACAGCCGTTATTATAGGCATTATCCTTGGAGGTAGGCTTGGCTACGTATTGATATATGATCCGGTTCTCTATATAAGCAATCCTATCGAGATACTAAAGACCTGGGAAGGAGGGATGTCATTTCATGGCGGTGCTATAGGAGTTTTGCTTGCAGTAATAATCTCCTGTAGAAGACATAACATTCCTATATTTTACACACTGGATCTAATTTCTTGTGGAGTTCCGATAGGTTTACTTCTAGGCCGCATAGGTAATTTTATAAATGGAGAGTTATTTGGCAGGGTTACAACTATGCCGTGGGGTATGGTATTTCCAGAAAGTGGTGATAATTTATTGCGCCATCCAAGCCAACTTTATGAAGCATTTTTAGAAGGAGCGCTACTTTTCGTAGTTGTAAATTCACTATTTTTCTTGAACAAAATGAGATTGTATTATGGTGCAACAACTGGAGTTGCAGTTATGTTGTATGGAGTAGCACGTTTTATGGTTGAATTTTTCCGCGAGCCAGACTATCAAATTGGCTATTTATGGTTCAATTTAACTATGGGACAGTTGCTTTCTATACCTATGATTTTGGTGGGAATGCTTATATATTTAGGTGCGTTGAATTTTAGGTTTGATACAAAATCTATTCAATAGACAAGAGGTAAGTTGAATAAAAAAATATAGTAGAAGTTTATCTACTACATAGCATGTACAACTGTACTAACTTTTCGTGTTGCAGAGAATAAATGTAAGACCAGCAAACCTTCGTTGTATAGCTATAAGAAAAACTTAGTAGCTACTGACCAAATTCATTACTAAGTAGATATTCATTTTCCACCAGAATATTCGGGAACGTTCAAAAAAGTGTGTCAAACCGCATTTTCAATTCAACTCAATTTTTAACCTACCAGGAAAAAAGATATCAAGTTGAGACATAGTTAAAGCCCAATTAGGCAAAGCAGTAATCCACTTTTGCTCTACCTTTTT
>NZ_JAFEVH010000032.1:0-10174 GCF_048054155.1 Wolbachia endosymbiont of Nasonia giraulti | reverse complement strand
ACTATATATATTCCAATAGCCCCAAACATCATATTGCAGAATGAGAGGACTGCACTACCAAGCCCTATACCTTTGATCGTTTCTAAAGCAGAAGTTACGTTATTGCTTATTATTAATGCAAGTCCGATATTGGCTGGAATCCAAGCAGTTTGAAGAATGAATATATTCAACTTGTCCGCGAAATAAAAATATACCAATAAACTATCGGATATTATCGGTAACACCAAACCTATTATTAGCATTTTGCTAACCCCTACTTTTGGTACATACCTTCTATTAATTAAAGTTCCAATTATGTAGAATATGACTATGATCGATATGAGGTAGCCAAAATACTGTACTTCAATGCCCATCGATTCAAATATGAACGGGTAGTTAGCAATGTATGCCCAAAGCCACATGAAAGTTAATCCATGAATGGCTGAAAACCCAAGGAAACGATAATTTCTAAATATTGATATATATTGCTTGAAGATATTAGTAGTTATGTTAGTTATACTGGTTTCATTTTTATTTACAGTGAGTGTTTCTTGTAACTTAAAGTAGATAAAAATAAGTATAGCAATTGCCGCGAGTGACATAATAAAAAACAAAAATTTCCAATGATACCCATGTGAAATTATATAACTGCCCACCACTGGAGCTATTCCAGGTGAGAGTGCCACAACCATATTTAATTTTGAAATTACTCTCGAGTATTCACTACCCGAGTACATATCCCTTATTGCTGCATACCCAACAACACCTGCAACACCAGCTCCTGCCCCTTGTATGAAGCGAATTAGTATCAAGAGCATAATACTGTCGGCTATATAACACATGACACTTGCCAAAGTAAAAATTGTCATACCAATCAGCATCATTGGACGCCTACCATAATGGTCCGATAATGGACCATAAATTAAGCCAGATACCGCAAATCCAACTAGATTTAAGCTAATTGTAAGCTGCACTACACTGCCTTCTACTTTAAAATAATTGGCAATGCTTGGTAGTGCAACTGAGTATAGGTCAGTTGCCATATCGACAATTGCTACAGACAATATCATAATAAGAGAGATGATATTTTGCGAAAGAGCTGTTTTCACTTAATGATTTACTGGATTAAATATACTTAATTATAATGTATTTTTTTCATTAGTATATTAAATTAACTACTGAAATTAAGAGTAGCTATTCAAGAAAAAGCCTGTGAAGGCTCTATCCAGTAGGGCAGTGCCATGACTACTTGGATCTAGTTTCCATTATACAATTTCATCAAAGCAGTTTACTTACTTGCAATTAAGTTTCTGGATCCAAGTAGTCATGGCACTGGGATGACAGGAGAAGGAGGCTACTTAGATGACACCCTCCTAGTGGATTCAAATCACAATGTTCGTACAGTTATGTGCTTTGACACTGAAATCTTAAGCTAAAATCATGAAAAGCACGAATTTCAATATCTTACCTTTGATTATTCACTTTAAGCTTTAAGTCTTCAACAGAAGATGCATTTGCCTCACTTACTACCTTTAGTGGTTCACCAAGGCTATGTTCCACTTTTGTCTCAAATTTAAAGCCCAATTTTTCGCAAAGCTTCTGAAAATATTCAACAATAACATCAAACAAATTCTTACCACTTACTTTGTAGTTTTTTAGCTCTTTAGGAATGGTAAGAAGTACTTTACCATCTTCATATGTTACATTTTTATCTTCACATTTCAGTTTAAACTCCGCTGAACTGCAAAAACCTGGTGTTTCGATATATGTACAATCATCATAGTTAAGCATTTTTGTATATTTCATGCTAAAACTAAGCTTTATACAATTGGGTTCACGACAATCCATAATATACTCTCTTGTCATACAGTTGCTTTGCGTTGACAAATGAAAAGATCCAAGAGCTTGACTCATATCATTAGGAAGAAAATGAGTATATCCGCCCTGATAATAGTTATTTATTAACTCCTCAATAATAGAGTTATTGGGAATTGTTGCACCAACGTGTTTAAACATTTCTGTAAAAATTTGTCTGAGAAATGGACGATAATTCCCTTTTCCGTTTTCATCCCGTAGAATTAGATTTTTATGTTTTGAATACAGATTGTTAATAAATTCGTTAGTTATTTTTTGTCCGTTAATAGCAAGGCCGTGTGTTCTATTAAGATCCTTATATGTTCCCTCACCAGAAATTACTTCGTCCCAAGTGTTAGCTTTGAAATCAGCATATTTGAGCTTCTTCACTTCAGCTTTCAACGCATTGACCATTTCCTTTGACATGTTATATCTCTACCATTAATACCTGTATATTAATTCTAGCACTTACTTTATTAAATTTCAATTACTAAATGAATTTATCACTTTCACTTCCGTATTTTCCAGCGAGTCACCGTAAGTCACTGCTTTTAGGTAAAACTTTTTTCCCCTTTGCACTTCGAAAGATATTACTGAATCATCAAGCAGAGTAAATTTTTCACCTGCGGTGTGCTGATACTCTTTGGTGCCCTCTTGCCCTCTAATTAGGTTGCTAAGCTTATATTTATTTTTATCTATAAGTTCGGCACTCTGAAATTTTACTATCTCTTTTCCAACCAGTGCTAAATTGCTTACATTTATAGTACTAACATTAGTGCTTGTAAAACCCTCTTCTGTCATCCCAGTGCCCAGACACTGGGATCCAGGAGAAATATGGTCAAGCGCTGGAATGACACCATCACTTAAATAATGGTTATATGAAGAACTCAATACACCAAAACGTAACACTACTATAAGCCCCTCGTCGGTAGATTCCATTACATATCCGTAAGTAGACTGCTTGTTTGTGTTTGCGATAGGCTTATAATCCTTATCGTTGTACGAAATAAAGAGTGTTGCTCCTTTCCAATTCTTTTCCTCACTAATTAAAGTAAAGCTTGCACTATTACCTTTAATATCCGGTAAATCTATCATTTCTACGATGGTTTTGCTGATATGAGAAGGAGGGTATTCCTTCAGCATAAGTGACCTTGTTGAAGGAAAAGAAAGCTTATATATAGAGTGATCATAACCAACGCCAATTACTTGAATGGACATGCTTTCAAATTTCGTTTTTATAATTCTCACCGTATGTTTTTTCTCACTGTCTAAAATCGTTATTACATCACTTGGCACAAGCCACGCATATTTTATCGGTAGCTTGAAATTGTATATATTTCTCTCTTGCCACGAAGAATAAAGTAAAACCTCAGCGATATTTTGCGCCTCTCCCTCCTCCATAATGAGCGGTATTTCAACTGTTATAGCAGCGCCTTGCTTTGGCAACTCAGCATATTTAACATCAATTGGATAGCCAAAATTGCGATTAAAATAAACGACGTTAACTTTATTGTTTAAATCTAATTGACTGATATTAGCAAGTTTTGAATTGTTACTGAAAACCGTTTCACCAATTGGTATTTCAGTCGTAACTCCCCTGCCCTTTTGGACAAATTTCAGTTTAGAGTCCTGTTCAACCACATCAAAAAAATAGCAACTTTGCAGCATTTTAATAATTGAACGTACCGATTGCTGGTCATTTATTACATATCCAGACAATAATCCTTTAACATCACTCGTATCGAACTGATCGCTTTTTAAACCTGCTTTTTGTAATAGATCCGATAAAACATCGGAAATATTAAGCTGTGAAAGCTTTCCCTGAATCCAATGTCCTGTCTGCCAATTATGGCAGTCAGTCCACATATCACACAAATTGGGGAAATAAGGAAATGGCCTTGCATCCCATGCCCAGAGAAACATTTTTTCTACCATTTCCGAGCTTTGCCACTTCTTTAGCGTTCCTTCAATTGCAATTTTTTGCGAAAGAAAGCTCACCTCTCCGTTTGAATATCGTGGATATTTGCTCTCTATGCTGCCTTTATCAACAAACACATTTGGCTCATTAGTGCAGCCGTTCATACTGGGAAATCCATACTCAGTAAACCATATTTTTTTCATTTTTGGTTGCCATTTCGTTTTACTACCACTGGGGTTTATGTGAGTTTCACTCCACCATTTCTCTATATTTTTCCACGCATACCTGCTGTCGTTATACTTTACTTTTTCAGGTTCACTCTTTGAGTAATCATAGAAATAATCATACCCCACTCCACTGCTCCAACCACCCATTACATCTTCCGCGGAATAACCAAAAGGAGGCTCTGGACCATCAGTCAGTGGAAAATAAGCATCTATGCCAATAACGTCGATGTACTCTGAAGACCAAAGCTCATCCATATTATACCAACCATCATATGAATGGTATTCACTCCAATCAGCAGCGTAAGTTACCGTTACTTCTTTTCCAAGCTGAAGTTTTATTCGCTTTGCAAGCTTAACTAGCTCTATAACGGCAGGGTAATTCCCTTGTTCATCCCTGATTTTGGTAAGTTGCGCAAATTCAGATCCGATGATAAACCCTTCCACTTTAGTTTGTTTGGCAATGCTTGCATAATGCTCTATAAATTTGTTATATTGATTCTCAAAAAAATCACTTATATCCCCAGGGGTCCCGCTCAATTTTCCTCGCCACTCTTTGTTCTTTGTGTCAAGTAAGGGCATTGGATAGAGCATCACCTTGTAGCCTCTGCTGTGTAGCTCTTCTATATATCTTATCAACGCTGCATCACTAACTGTGCCACCATACCTTGGGTTTCCACTCGCATCTTTTGAAATTAGCTGAGCATTATCTCTGGTTACACCCCCTACTTGCCAATCATCAGGTAATATTGCGGAATCATCTTGAAATTCAACTGCAGTATATATTTTACAATCTTTAATGTTCAGATCATTCACAAACCAATTGACTACCACCGACACCAACTCAACATTTGGCAAATCTTCTTTTAATTGATCCAAAGAAAGCATTGCATCGCTCTTTTTAGTGTGGTTGTTGTGATTTACCCTTTGCGCCAGCCCATATGGGATATATTGGTTGCTGCTTATTTTCTCTTGCGCGATTTTCTTCTGTATTTTTGTATCATATACAAACTCACCTGAACCTGGTATGATATTGATATTCCGAATATTTTCCGCTATTGAAAACCCAACGGGCTTTAATGCAGTTCGCACTTCAAATGTAAATATCGGGACGCGATTGTTATAGTCTGCTAAAGGAAAATTCTTGATGACTATGTAAGATATTCCCCTATAAGCCGGCACATTCCCCTCTCCTTCAATTGATGACATAAATGGATCAGGATTTTGGTCTTCTCTGCCGCTGTAAAAAGTATAATCTATTTCATCAAAGCTAAGTGATGTTGTATCTGCCCAGATTCTGTTTAATTTTTCTACTTTCCCCTTGCAGATCGCAATTGCAAGCGTTGCGTAGTAATTATATGTAACGTTCATACCTCTTCCAATTTTGCTTTTGGTGGTTATCGCCTCTTCTTTTATTGGCTGTGACCAAATAATGTTCCCTGCAACACGAGCAGTGCCATAGATAATTGGAATCGTTCTGCCGTAGGTTGAGGTTTGAACTTGCAGATTTTTTAGTCTCGCACCATGCGTTACTTTTTGCTCGGCATCAAGGCCGAACATTGCCCCATCTAGCTGTGCACCAAGAAGAGCACCGAGTTCTGAGCCGATAATCCGGCCAATTGGACCAAAAATGCTGCCTGCTTGACCAAAAATTGATGATAAAATTATTGTAGACATGGTAATCCTCCTTTTGATAGATTTTTTTGAAATTGTTGAGAGAAGATCCAAGTGTCACGCTACTTGGATGACAAGAAAGTGGTACTGGGATGACAGATACTATGATAAGAAATTCAGCAGCTTACAATGGATAGTTGAAGTTTTTAATTAAGAAAAGCACACAAGTAAATCGTGTAGCTATAGTTATTGTAAGCAACAATGAAAAAGTGCGGAAGTGAAAAATTTATGTTGATTTTATATTAATTTTTAGTACAATTTAGCATTATAATCTGGGGGTGCCAATGAAATTTGAAATGTCGGAAGAAAATAGTAAAAGAGTCTTGTCTGGTACAAAATGGATTACTAATGTTGGTCAAAACTATCTTACATCACTGAATAATAGCACTAAACCAACTAGTTCTGGAAAAAAATTAATCAATGCTTTTTTACTTGTTCCAATCATCGTGCCTACTGCTATAACAGCATTATCTCTTAGCTTAACTATGCTTTTTTTGAATGCTGTTAATGTTCAAAAAGATGATTCTAAATTATCTAAAGTAATAAAGTTTATAGTTAGCTCTCTAATCTATATAGCTGCTACCGTGGTTTTAATTCCGTGCATTGTATTAAATCTAATAATTTCACTGATACCTGGTCTTATTTTTTATTACATTAATAAAGACATGTTTAGTCAAAAAGACATAGAAAACAGTCAAGGTCAACCAGTAAATAAAGTTGAGATAAGTAATGATAAAGAATACAATGAGCGTGTTGAAAAAGAAGCTAGCATATCAGGAACTGACCAACATCAAAATAATGAAGAGCACGAGCAAAATGAACTAAGGAGTAATAGTCAAAGTAATTCAGAACAACACCATTCAGCATATAATCAAGCATTAGTAAGTAATGGTCAACTACATAATCAACCGACTGTAGAAGTAATATCTCGAGAAGTGGGTAATACGCGATTTGTAGACCAGACTGTTATAGCAAAGGATATAAATAATGATGGTATACGAGATGGTGGAATGATGATGCGAACAGTTGGAAATGATCGTAACTTCACTGCTTGTGGTGTTGTTACCGGAAATGCTACTAATAAACAAGAAGGTTTCGCTACTGCTATGGGGTTTTCATGTAACATTGTTGAAAATGGAATAGATTTCCAACTTGGCTGCAGTATGCGCACTGGAACTGACAAAAAGCAAGCAATTAAACATCTTAAGCAAAGTGAATCAGCGCGAACTTTGCTATCTGGTGATAGTGGAATATTGTCTATAGAGCAGTTTGGTAGCTCACAACGAAAGCAGTAATTATTTCACCAGCGGCAAAGTAATACCATGCTGATTCATATATTTTCCTTTCATATCATCATATGATTTCTCGCATTCACTTTCGCCGCTTAAAAATACGAATTGGCATGCGCCTTCATTAGCGTAAATTTTCGCAGGAAGTGGAGTGGTGTTTGAGAATTCGAGTGTGACATGACCTTCCCATCCAGGTTCTAAGGGAGTAACGTTTACTATAATTCCACATCTTGCGTAAGTTGATTTACCAACACAAATGACCAGTACATTCCTTGGTATACGAAAATATTCCACTGTACTTGCAAGCACAAAGCTATTTGGTGGAATTATACATACGTCTGTTTCCTTATCTATGAAACTATTCTCAGAAAAATTTTTAGGGTCCACGATGGCTGAATTAACGTTAGTAAAAATTTTAAATTTATTATCCACTCTTGCATCGTAACCATAAGATGATAGTCCGAAAGATATAACACCTTTGCTGCTTTTGTGGTTCACAAAAGGTTCTATCATTCCAAAATTTTCAGCTTTTTCTCTTATCCATTTATCTGGCATAACTGCCATAATTGCCCCTTAAAGTTGTGTAATACTTACAATAATATAAAATAAAATTTAAATGTAAACTGTAGCTTTTGTCATGCAATTAAAGCTTTTCAGTTTGATTTTTTATTACAATAATTAGATTTATGTTCTTAACTAAAAATAATGCTTAGAAACTTTCTCCTGATTTTTGTATTCGTATTATTCACGCCGCTATCAAATGCTGATGCCAGGAAATACATCAGAATTGTTGGATCTTCAACTGTTTTTCCTTTTATCTCGTTTATAGCCGAAGAGTTCAACCGTGTATTCTCCTTTAAGACTCCAGTTGTGGAATCGATAGGAAGTGGATCAGGATTCAAAATGTTTTGCTCAGGAATAGGGGAAGACACTCCAGACATCACCACTTCATCTCGCCCTATGAAGGAAGTAGAAAGAGAACTATGTAAAAGGAATAAAATTAATGAAGTGATAGAAATCATCATTGGCTATGATGGAGTTGTCATTGCAAATTCAAATCAAAGCCATAGATTTGATTTCACAAAGAAGGACTTATTTGAAACTTTATCTGCATATTCTCAAGAAAATGATAAATTAGTAAAAAATAATAAGAAGTTTTGGTCTAATGTCAATCAAGCCTTACCAAAAACAGAAATTGAAATTTATGGTCCACATCAAAATACAGGTACATACGAAACTTTGGTTAATTCTATTATGCTTGATCAATATTCATGCATGAACTCGAGAATTTTCAAAGAGAATTATAAAGATCAGGAAGAAAGAAAGAAAGCATGTGGTAATATAAGGGATGACGGAAGGTATATAGAAGTTGGAATTAATGAAAATATAATAATACAAAAATTGAAAAGTAACAAGAACGCCTTAGGGATATTTAGTTTCAGCTTTTTAATGAGGAATCAAGATAAAATACAAGGGAGCACAATTGCAGGAATTGAGCCAACTTACGAAAATATATCATCGGGAAAATATATATTAGCAAGACCTCTATACCTTTACATAAAGAGGGAACACTTGGATACTGTTGATGGATTAAGAGAATTCGTAAAAGAAATTATAGATTCGATCGGCATTGAAGATGGGTACCTATCTAGGCTTGGTCTAATTCCACTTTCAAGTGAAGATATAAAGAAAGCTTCAGCAAAGGTTTATGATATAACGTGACGGCAACGTTTCTTTTATATTCTTTGTTCTAGCGTAGTCAGACCCAGCGCGGCGCGCTGGGATGACAATGGATTACTGATTAGGCAGTTCTGCGTTGTTGCAACACCCAGAAACAACCGGGTTCAAACTTTTCGTATTTGGACTTTCTGATTTCTCACAAACTCCTCCAATATAAGCTAGTACAGCCAATGCTGAAACTGCTGAAACTTCTAAAACTAATGCAACTACAGGATATGCCAGCACATAGGCTGCAATAGCACCAACTACGCATAGTCCAACAACGCCTAGAGCGATCTTCCCTTTGTATTCATTAAGCTTTATTTCTCTGTCCTTTTTATAACCCTTAACTTCTTGAATAAAGTCTTCAAGCCATCCCTCACCAGCTATATTAGCATACTCTTTTTGTTGCTTTTCAAGAGAACCTATTATATAGTTATCTTCTGTATTTTGACCTTCTCTATTAACCATGTGGTCTTCAAGCCAGAAGTTACGAACATCAGGGGAAGCTTTATCCCAAAGAAGTTTAGTGATCTCTTTTATCTTTTCAAATTCTTCTTTGCCAAGATTTCTTTCATAGTCAACCATCAGAGGATAAATTAACAAGCAATCAATATCAGTAGCATCACTCCAATATACATTTCGCGTCAAAACACTTTCTACATCTTCACCGCAATTCTCTAGTGCTGTTTTAACTTGATCAACATTAAGACTTCTTATTGCACGCCTTAGTGCCATATCAAGATCCATTACCCTCTTGTGCTCTTCTATTTCTTGAATAACTGTTTTAAGAGCAGGTATGTTATAAAGGCCAAATCCTCGAAAACTCTCTATTGCACGACAACACACAAAATCACGAGTTTTCTGATTAGCAACTTTCCAAATTTGTTTAATGATCTCTACGTTTTCTCCAATTTCTCCTTGAACTTTAACTCCAGCGTCAAGACCAATAATAGCAAAATCTAAAAAATTATCTTTGTAACCAGCCCCAATCCCCTCGTGGTTCAAAACTGCTTGTATATTATCACATTCATTATTGTCGAATATGCCCTGGACCTTTTGAGGGTAGTTATTGCTAATTGCTATAATTAATGAAGCTCGAATTTTTTTTTGTATATCAGTTAATTCAACCATATCTTACCTCTAATAAAAATTTAATTATCACACATATTTACAAGTAAATCAAGTATATTGTTAATAACTGTTAATAAAGGCCAACAAAATGCTTGACGTTAGAGTAGCTTTTATGGCTTTGTATAGCGAGGAAGTAATTCTATGAAAAATCATCAACGTTTACAAAATTTGCGTTCAATTGTATTTATTGTGGGAATATTCCTATTGCTGTTTAGCTTAGCAATGCTTATTCCTGCTATTACTAATAAATGTCTCAGCTACAAATGGAAAAATTTCCTCGCTGGATTCATAATTACCTGCACATCTGGCGCAATTTTTATTTTACTCGGTAAATTAAGTAGATTGCATGGAATGCCAGCAATTTTTGCGATTACTAGTTGCAC
>NZ_JAFEVH010000031.1:0-10195 GCF_048054155.1 Wolbachia endosymbiont of Nasonia giraulti | reverse complement strand
ATGACAGGATATTTGTTTCTAATTCTTTATAATCTACCAAACCAGTAGTTCTATTTGCTTGACTCATATCAAACCTCCATTTTTTATATCAATTTATTACTTTTTTTTCGGTTTGACACACTTTTTTGAACGTTCCCAATTGCAGATATAAAATGTGGCTTTATATGTAATAAGAAGTTTCATATATGCTTATATATAGTAGGAGCTATAGTGTGTGCTATCACTATGTGTGTATCTTTGTATCTTCTATTTTCGGCTTCTCAATCTCTTGCATTGGCTTCAATAGCAACAATAGCTTCTGGAGGATCTTCATATCTGTTATTTAAGGCATGTAATGAAGTATATGGCCTCTATAACGAAAGTACTATAGTGACAGATCCTGATGTTATGCAACTTTTAGATAGTGGTTTAGCCCCAGTGTGAAGTATTTGCAGGTAGTAATATAGAAATTTACTTTCTTAACTTAAGAAAGTATACTGATAAGATGATAAGAAAGAAGTATAGTAAGATTTTAGTAGCGAACAGAGGGGAGATTACCTGCAGGATAATCAAAACTGCGCACAAGATGGGCATATCTTGTGTGTCTGTGTACTCAGATGCAGATGCAAATTCTGTGCATGTAAAGCAAGCAGATGAGTCAAGGCACATTGGCCCTTCGCCTGCTTATCTTAGTTACTTAAATATCGAAAAAATATGCGAAGTAGCAGTTGAAACAGGTGCCGAGGCGGTTCATCCTGGCTATGGGTTTTTAGCAGAAAATCCAGATTTTCCCCGTGCTCTGGAAAAACATAACATAGATTTCATTGGTCCAAGTGCAGAAACAATAGAAGTTACAGCCAATAAAATAACAGCAAAAGAAGAGGCAAGAAAAGCTGGAGTAAATGTAGTGCCAGGATATATGGGTAAGATCGAAGATGCTGCCCACGCAGCCATCGTTGCTGAAGAGATTGGTTTTCCTGTGATGCTCAAAGCTGCATCAGGCGGTGGTGGCAAAGGAATGCGAATTGTATATTCCAAAAAAGAAATTGAACTAGCATTTACATCAGCAACAAATGAAGCAGAGAAAAGTTTTAAAGATGGTAGTATTTTCATAGAAAAATATATAGAACTACCAAGACACATCGAAATACAAATTATTGCAGATAAATACGGCAATATAGTGTGTCTTAGGGAGAGAGAGTGCTCGGTACAGAGGAATAACCAAAAAATAATAGAAGAAACACCAAGCCCATTTATTAGTGAAGAAGTAAGACAAAAAATGTATGCTCAATGTGTTTCTTTGGCAAAGCAAGTTGATTATTTTTCAGCAGGTACTGTCGAGTTTGTTGTAGATAAGAACCAAAACTTCTATTTTCTTGAGGTAAATACGAGATTACAAGTTGAGCATCCAGTAACAGAATTTGTCACTGGAATAGATATAGTGGAAGAGATGATCAGAATTTCTTGCGGAGAAAAATTAAGATTTGGTCAGAATGATATTAAACTTATTGGCTCTGCAATAGAAAGCAGAATTTGCGCTGAAGATCCATCAAAGAGATTTTTTCCTTCCAGCGGAAGAATCAAATATTACGACAAACCAGATGAAAATGGTCATGTAAGAATAGATGATGGAGTAGCTAGCGGTTCAGAAATCAGCATGTTCTACGATTCAATGATTGCAAAGGTGATAACCTATGGAAAAGATAGAATAGAGGCAATCAGCAGAATGCAAAAAGCTTTGTCTGAGTGCTATATAGGGGAAGTAATAAACAACATAGAATTTCTAGAATCCATCTTCCATAATCCAAATTTTATTGCAGCAAAACTCCACACAAGATTTATTCCCAACCATTATCCCAGTGGATTTCAAGGTGATTTTATCACAGAGGAATATATTAAAATATTTATTTTTACTGCACTGTATGTTCACTTAGAAAATGAGGAAAGGTATTACAGTAAGTCAATAGATGAAGCATTCATAGTGAAAATAGACGATAATGAGTACTCCGTAAATGCAAAGTATCAAGATAACACATTAACAACAGTATATAACCACAATAAATACTCCGTGTTAGGTAGGTGGAAATCAAGTTACAGATTACTATATATCACAATTAATGACGATACCAACATAGCACTTAAAATAGAAAGACAAGACAGCAAATATTTCGTAAGGCACGCAGGTATGAAAGCTGAATGTTGTGTATTGAAACCTCATGTAGCTAAACTAAGCAAATTAATGCTAAACAACAAAACAGAAGGGATTTCAGTAGACACTGTGAAATCTCCAATATCTGGTTTATTGGTTAAATTACATGTAAATGCTGGAGATCATGTAGAGGTAGGACAACCTCTATTTGTTGTAGAGGCAATGAAAATGGAAAATATAATATGTGCTGAATCAGAAATGGTGATAAAAAATATCCCTGTTAAAGAAGGAAAAAATATACATGCTGGTGATTTAGTATTAGGTCTGGTTTCTTAAATAACATAAGCAGTATAAACTTGACCCGAATAAGATAAATGAAAACATCTGATGGGCTATAGCAATGGCCATTGGTATATGCAGCAACAAAGTGACTACTCCTAGAATTACCTGAATGATGACGGAGAATAGCATAACATATAATGGTTTTATACTGGCATTTTTTATTGTGAGTATTGCTGTCAGAACTAATATCAGCAATGCCAATGCCCGGTGTATGAATTGCACTGTTACTCTATTTTCAAAGATATTTAGCCAAGCAGGCTGTAAGTAAAATAAATCTTCTGGAACAATTTGTCCATCCATTAGTGGAAAGGTATTATAAATTAAACCAGCATTTAGCCCTGCAACAAATGCACCGAAGATTATTTGTATTGCGATTAGAATCAGAGTAAGTGTTGTGTAATATATACTACTGTTAATGGATTGAAATTCTGTCATCCCAGTGCGTGACACTGGGATCCATTTACATTTAAAAAATTTAAGAAAAGCATAGATTCCAGTGTCACGTACTGGGATGACAACATTGCTTTTTTTCACACAAGGCAATTCTGAAGTACATCTAGTCTTAGTTTTGTTTTGTAAACTTATCTGATAGTCAAAAAATTGATATGACAATAATGCAAAAATAACCAATGCAAGCAGTAAGTGAAGTGCGAGCTTATAGTGACTAACATGAGGATTGGCTACCAAACCGCTTTTAACCATATACCAACCAGCAAAAGCTTGTAAAATCCCAAATAATAGTGCTGTAGATAACCTTATTACTGCATTTTTAGGTATTCTTTTTTTTAGTGTAAAATATATAAATGGTAAGATAAAAACTAAACCTGTCAGCCTTGCGATCAACCTATGCACATATTCTATTAAGTATATGGTGCGGAATTCTTCCATACTCATACCATAGTTAAATGCTTTATATTCAGGTGTAGCTTCATATTTTGATTTTTCTTTTAGCCAGTCTTGTTCACTCAGCGGTGGCAATGTTCCGGTAATTGGTTTCCATTCCGTGATTGACAATCCTGCTTTTGAAAGTCTGGTAAATCCACCAATTCCCACCATGCAAATCACCATGAGAGAGCAGAGAAAAAGCCAAATAGCTACAGGTTTTGCTTCCATAATCCATGCTGAGTTTTATTCCATTGCTGAGGGTGAATAACAAATTCCCACAAAGCGAGAAAAGCTGCAACGCTATGTAGTAGACTATAGACGGGAAAAAATATTGATACTATATAAAAATAAAAAGGCATTTTTTGTTGTCTGATAGCTATTATCAAAAAAATCAAGTTAATACCGTATACTATTATAAAATAATATAAGAATAATTCATTCAAAATTTGAGTCAGCACCAATGAAAGTAACAAAAAAGGAGTCGTGAAAAATATAAAAGCTGAGGAACCAACAAAAAGGTTTAATAGCAAAACTCCCTTAAGCCCAGTGTGCTTAAAAAGTAATTTTATATTTTTTAAATGAACGATATAAGTTTGCATATAACCTTTAATCCAGCGTGCTCTTTGTTTGATCCAAGCAAACACAGTAGTTGGTGATTCTTCCAATGTTTCTGAATCAATAATCCTGGTTTTATATCCCATTTGCGCAAGTCTCAAACCAAGATCAGCGTCTTCAGTGACATTGTAAGCATCCCAAAAAAGCACTTTCTTTAAAATTTCCACTGAAAAATGGTTACTGCTACCACCCAAAGGTATTGGCATGTTCATTTTTTGAAATCCAGGCAAAAAATATTGAAACCAGTTCATATACTCGAGAGAAAAGAATTTTGTAAGAAAATTGCAACCAAAGTTATAGTAATTTAATTTCGCCTGTACACAAGCCAACTTTTCGTCACCATTATTAAATTCAATTAGTGCTTTTTTCAACTGCAACGGATCTGGCCTATCATCTGCATCATATATTACCACATACTTTCCTCTAGCAAAGCTCATAGCATAATTGCATGACTTAGCTTTTGTTCTAGGCAGAGAATGAGGCACTTTTATTACTTCAAAATACTGTGGTAAAGTGCATTTTTCTATAGCTGCCAACATTTCTTGGTCATCGCTCTCTATCACAAGCTTTACATCTAATTTTGATTTTGGATAATCCAAACTTTCAATGCTCTTAATCAATTGCTTTATAACCGCATTCTCTTTAAAAGTAGGCAATAAAATAGTATATATAGGTTCATTCATCTTATCATAATCTGCTTTTTGATTAGAAATTTTACGCAAGCCAAAAATTTTAGTTACAAATTTGAATAAAGAACTAGAACATCCGATTATAAATATCAACATCAAAGCAAAATATGCATATTTTTTTGTCAGTGTTAAAGTCGAAATTATAACAAAAAAAGAGGAAAAAAAGATTGAACTGAGCCTAATGCTTTTAGCTGAAAAATTACGATTCTTATAATATAAGTAGTTACTTGCGAATTCTGAAATACCAAAGTGCGAGTTAAGAAGATTTAAAATCTGTTCACTATTCGCTTTTATTAATACATATTCAATACCGTAATGAGATTCGACCCAAAGGTTGATATCTTGGCTTATGTCTTCAACCATAAAAAAAGTAGTATCATTTAATTTTTGCCAAGGAATTATATTAAACCTATAGTAGAAAAGTTTCTCTTGTTCTTTGCATAAACTAGAATCAAATTTAATTTTTTCTACATTATCAGTTTGAAGTACAGGCATTAAACTTAATGCAACTTTTTGCTCAAGTCACGTGAAAACGAAGATATAACCTCACTACTACGCTTATCATCTTTACGTTCATGCATTATTTTTTTTACAGCATCAGCAGCTACACTCGCTGTGTTAGCTTGTAAATCCCCAAGAGCTTTTTCAACTTGGTCAGTAACTTTCTTCAAATTAGAATGGGCATTTTCATCTAACGTTTGATCGAGTTGCTGTCTATTATGCTTAATAATACTATTAGCCTTATCAAGTGCTTCATTCATCATTTTGTTAACTTCTGCATCTAATTTTTTGTATTTTTCAGAAGATTTTTTGTAATACTCCAACATATCTTTTCTGAATTTTTCAGTTTCTTCACTTGAAAACTTGCTTTTGTTACGTTTATTGTTAAGTGCGTTTTTTATTACCTTCCTTAGCAATTTATACGAAAGGATAAAACCTACTAAAAAAGCAAGACTGATAACTAGTAATGTAGACATAAAAACCCTAAAATTCTTTGGACACCAAGTCAGCAACAAATTCCTCTTCAATTTCAGAATTAGTTAACTTAGTGTAGTAAATTAAAGCAATACTAGTAGCCATTTGTTTTAACTCACTAATATACTTAGATTTAAATTTCGCCACTCTTTCTTCAACAAGCTTGACTATTTTTTTGTCTTCCTCTTCTAATACATTCTTAACACTCGCTCTCATTTCTTCCACCTGAGCAAGTGCATCATCTATGATTTTTTTTGCCCGTACTTTAGCTTGATTTAAAGCTGCATCATACTTGGCAATCTGCTCTTCTGCACGTCTTAAAAGGTGAATAGAACTACTAAAAGAATCTAATACTGCTTTACTCCTAGTGTTTATTATTTCATCTAACTTTGGTAAGAATAAACAACTTACTACAAAAAAAAGTGAAGAGAAAAAAATCAAAAACCAAAAAATTTGAGAAGAGAAAGTTGAAACATCAAGCTGTGGCATCTGTTAAGCAGCAAATATTAATAACATTGCAAGTACAAACGCAAGCAACCCCATGATTTCAACCATGGCAGCACCAATATAAACGTAACTTTTCATTTTACCTTCTGACTCAGGGTTTCTCGCAATCCCATTTAACATAGCAGAGAAGATATTAGCTATACCTAAACCAGCACCGAGCATTCCAAATACAGCCAAACCAATTGCTATAAATTTTAAAGCCACTAAATCCATATATTACCTTTAACTATTTCTTTATAATATAATTGTAAAATATTCTGCAAGGAAGTCAATTACTTTACTGCATCTGACAAATATACACATGTTAATATAGTAAATATATAAGCTTGCAAAACTGCAACAAATACTTCAAATCCTATTAGTGCAATTATAAACAAAAAAGGTGCAGGTGTAAAAAATATGTTCATATTTACGATAAATCCTGCTGTCACTTTAATGATCGTATGACCCGCAATCATATTTGCTGCAAGCCTTACTGATAGGCTAATCGGTCTTACTAAATAAGCAAATAACTTAATAATAATTATTATAGGCGCAAGCCACGAAGGAGTTCCTTTTGGTAGCAATATGCGCAAAAATCCTACTCCTCTTTCCTTAAACCCAACAATCGTTATATAAATAAAAGCCACCATCGACAAAGCAAAAGTGACTATTACATGACTTGTGACCGTGAAACTATAAGGCAGAACACCAACTAAATTACATGATAAAATGAAAATAAATACTGTAAATATCAATGGAATATGTTTTAGACTCTTACTTCCAGTGTTATTTTCTATTATTGAAATAACAAAATCATATACATATTCAACTGCGGCCTGCAAATATCCTGGTATTACTGCCCCTTTTCTTACTCCAAGAAGCAAAAAGAGTACTGCCAATATTACCGAAATCATCATAAAAAGAGATGAATTGGTAAAGCTTATGTCATATCCAAATAACTTTGGTAGCTCTATTATTGTATATACTTTAAATTGTTCTAGCGGATTTAACGCCATTTTGACCCTGTATACTTAAACTGCAGAAGTAAATAAAGTATAAATTTTATAGAATAAAGTCAAGAATTGATCATAGGGAGCTCTGTATTATTATAGCATTAACATATTAACAAAATATACAATTAAAATGCAAATTATAGTCAGCTACCAATCTTATTCTAAATTCTTGACTTAACATCTTATTTTAACTATAATTTAATTTTAATATGAGGCAATTATGAACGAAATAGATTTTACTAATCCACCTTTAAATTTAGAACAAGAATGTGGCAACGGTTATGTCAAGTTTACAGATTATTCTTCTAATCCAGACACTGGTCTTTTCCACATGGCAGGTGAAATGCTAGATGAAAACCATGATATTATAGGAAATTTCACCGGCGATGCTTACATTTATAATTTCCATATAGATGATCACAATATGAATATTCAACTCTGCATGGAGATGGATTATAAGGGTGATATAAAGAAAATTCTTTCTTTGTAGAAAAAGTAGGCTTCTCCTTCGTTTTTTACAATTAGAGAAGCTACTCACTACAACAAGCTTTAAAATCATTATATTTTACATTACAATAACTTTTTTATTTTCTGTTAAATAAATGAAGTTCACATTATCTTGGTTACTAGATCATCTAGAAGCCAATGCCAGTTTAGAAGAAATTACTGATAAGCTAACTCACATAGGATTGGAAGTAGAAGATGTGATCGACAATGCTAAATTGGCTGGGTTTATTGTTGCAGAAATATTAGAAATCGCACCTCATCCAGATGCTGATAAACTAAAGCTATGCAAAGTAAATGATGGAAGTAAAGTTCTGCAGATAGTCTGTGGAGCAAAGAATGTTAGAGAAGGAATGAAAACCGTACTTGCATCTCTTGGCAGCACATTACCAAAAAGTGACTTCACAATTAAGCTTGCAAAAATACGAGGAGTGTTAAGTGAAGGAATGCTCTGCTCTGCTTTCGAACTTGCGCTGACTCAAGATGAAAGTGAAGGAATCATTGAGCTTTCTGATGATTATAAAGTAGAAGATAAATTTTTCAATTGTGATCCTGTAATTGATATAAATGTCACTCCAAATCGTGGAGATTGCCTAGGTGTTTATGGAATAGCACGTGATCTAGCAGCAACTGGAATTGGGACACTCAAGACTTTAAGCATTACACAACTTACCTATTCTATGGCCTCACCAATAAACGTCAAAGTCATCGATGGGGAGAGCTTTATTAGTGGAATATACATCACCAATGTAAAAAATAAAGAGAGCCCAAAATGGCTGAAAGATAAATTGGAATCGATAGGAATGCGCTCCATTTCTGCAATAGTTGATATTACTAATTACATCATGATATCCTTTAATCGCCCAATGCATGCATATAATGCAAAAAAAATAGAAGGAGAGCTCACAGTACGTAAAGCAAACGATGGAGAAAAATTTATTGGTTTAAATGATAAAGAATACTTATTGAACAAAGACATAAGCGTTATTTCTGATGATAAAAATGTTCATGCAATTGCTGGAGTTATGGGTAGTAAGTACAGTGAATGCACTCTTGAAACTACTGACATCTTTTTAGAGTCTGCTTGGTTTGACCCTATTTCTATCACTAAATCTTCAAGGCAGCTAAGCATCTCCACAGACTCAAGTTACAGGTTTGCACGTTCAGTTGACCCTAGTTTTACCCTTGATGGACTCAATCTTGCAGCCCAGATGATTTTAGATTTATGTGGTGGAGAAGTGTCAAGTGTAGTGTCTGCTGGCAATCTGAATAAGGCTGATACCAAGATAAATTTCGATTATCAAGATGTAAACAAACTTGGAAGTGTATCTGCATCACCTGATGAATTATTCAATATTCTAACAAAATTAGGGTTTAGTATTGATAAAAGAACTGAAAATAATTGGAGCATACATGTACCAACCTGGAGATCGGACGTAACCATACCTGCTGACTTAGTTGAAGAGGCAGTAAGAATATACAGCTATGATAAAATAAAGGAAGAGCCACTAGCAGAAGACGTTACAGTAGAAGAAGAGACACAAGATGATTTGCGCATTTTTATGACGAGCAGAGGGTTTCATGAAGTGATAACTTGGTCTTTTATGAGTGAATCAACATCTGAAAAGTTTGGTTACTTGAATAAATTATTTATTATCGATAACCCATTTAATAATGACTTTAATATAATGAGACCAAGTATCATACCAAATTTGTTGAAAGTTACTGCAGATAATACTGCCCATGGTACACTTGATTTTGCAATTTTTGAAATTGGACCAATTTATAATGATGAAGCTCAGTCTAAGTATGTTTTAAGCGGAATCAGGTCAGGAAATAATCTACCACGAAACCATTATAACACTGACAGGAAAGTAGATGTTTTTGACGCAAAGGCTGACCTCATAACAGCTTTGGAACTTTTTAATGTCAATTGTGATAATTTAGCAATAGAGAGAGCAGAAAAAGAATATTACCACCCAGGAAAGTCAGGTACCTTATCTTTTAGAAGTAAAATAGTTGGTTATTTTGGAGAACTGCATCCAAGTATACTGAATTTTTTTAACATCAAACAAAAAGTTGTAGGCTTTGAGTTGATATTAGAAAATATTGAAAATTTACCTGTAAGTAAGAAAAAATTTATCGATTATAAATATCAAAGTGTAAAACGCGACTTTGCATTTATTGTAAATAAAGATGTAGCAGCAGGTAATATAATCAATATGGTGAAAAAAAGCTCAGAGCTCATCACAGAAGTTTTGATATTTGATGTATATCATGGAAACAATATAGAATCGAATAAGATGTCTATAGCATTTTCAGTTACTTTCTGCTCTCCAACTCACACTTTAACTGAAGAGGAAATCCAAAAAGAATCAAATATGATAGTCAACTTAGTGTGTAAAAATACTGAAGGAAGGGAACGTTCAAAAAAGTGTGTCAAACCGAAAAAAAAGTAATAAATTGATATAAAAGATGGAGGTTTGATATGAGTCAAGCAAATAGAACTACTGGTTTGGTAGATTATAAAGAATTAGAAACAAATATCCTGTCAT
>NZ_JAFEVH010000030.1:0-10350 GCF_048054155.1 Wolbachia endosymbiont of Nasonia giraulti | reverse complement strand
GATGACAGGATATTTGTTTCTAATTCTTTATAATCTACCAAACCAGTAGTTCTATTTGCTTGACTCATATCAAACCTCCATTTTTTATATCAATTTATTACTTTTTTTTCGGTTTGACACACTTTTTTGAACGTTCCCTAAGCATACTCTGAATATTGCTTTCTCAAACCTTTTTGGTCATCTAATATACTACGTACACCTTCATTTTTCTCAAAAATACTAACCAATTTTGCTATATCACTTTCTTTCAGAAAGTCATACAACGGCTTATTTTCTTTTTCCATCTTTTTAACTTCTCTTCTACTGTTTTCAAGGTATTGTAAATAATCATTGTGTAGATTGCGTGAATCGCTTATAAGTTCTCGCTTTTTGTTTGAGTTTGATGAACTAACATATAAACCAGCAATTTCTAGTCTTGCTATGTGATTTAGTATAATATCACAAATATTTGTATGATTCTTTGTAGCAACATAGTGCAAAGGAGTCTTTCCGCTGTTCTCTACTTTATTAACATCAGCACCTGCTTCTATTAGAACTTTTGCTTCTTCACTTTTACCTAGCAATACAGCCCAGTGCAAAGGAGTTCCAATCATACTTACTTTATTAACATCAGCACCTGCCTCTATTAGAAGTTTTACTATATCTGTAACGTTTTTATAACCATACATAATAGGCATATACAAAGGAGTGAATTCATCTTTGTCTACTGCATTCACATCAGCTCCAGCTTCTATTAGAACTTTTACTCCCTTTGTAAAGAGATTTTCATTAGCCTCATGCAAAGGAGTTCTGCCTTTTTGATCTTTTGCTTCAATATTTGCTCCTAAGTCTATTAGAACTTTTATTGCCTTACTTCTACCTGTAAATGCAGCAAAGTGCAAAGGAGTCTTTCCGCTGTTCTCTACTTTATTAACATCAGCACCTGCTTCTATTAGAACTTTTATTGTCTCTGCATTATCCTTTACAGCAGCTATATGCAAAGGAGCGGCTCCGTTTTTGTCTACTGCATTCACATCAGCTTCAGCATTTATCAATCTCACAACTTCCTTTATATCTCTCTTTTCAATAGCAGCAAAAAGTTCTATTGATTTTGTTTCTTTTGTTTTATACATAAATTACTCTGAAAATATTAATATTTAGTATAACTATATTTATAATAAATGTAAATTCTTTTGCTAATTAATCGCTCTTGTTATAAGTTTACTTGATTTTTCTTTACTATTCCTAAATAAATTATTATCAATTTAATATATCTTTTTGTTAAGAATTTAAACTATATATCTACTTTCAGCAACCAAAACCAAGGGCAGTGAGAAGAGTCTGTTTTGGGATCGTATGGTCTACCACTTGTTCTACGCGAGTTTATATCAATTTATTACTTTATTTCTCTGTTTTTTTGAAATTCCCCTCATAAAATTAAATAGCTTACTGTAAAATTATAGTCTTAAGTCCTTGTTTGCAGGTTGTACAGAGACTCTGTTAAATGAAGATATAGGTGACCTATGAGTTAAGTTAACCGTGCTTTTATCTTCAAATTGCAATGCTTCACTTATATTTTCTAATTTTCTTTTTTTAGTAGTGTATTCATCAAATGCTTTTAGGTGTCTTTCATGTGATTGCATTTTTAAGTATGGAGCTGAGTACACAGTAGATTGAGGTTGATAGCAACAAATACTACTTGGGTAATAATTGGTAGTATAATGGTACAAATCATCGTTGAGTTCAAGTTTCACATTAGCTTCTTGTTCTAAAGAAAAAAGACACCTAGCGCTGTCGTAGCAATGAAACTTAACATCGTAGTTCTGAGGAATATTATTACTAATACCCTCTAGATTCGTATTAACGTTATTCATTACAAGGTAGCGAACAGTGCTTGAGTGACCATATATAGCAGCAAAATGCAAAGGAGTCATGTGATCTTCGTTTTGTGCATTTATATCAGCTCCATGTTCTACAAGGTAGCGAACAATTCCTAGGTAACCATATATAGCAGCAAAATGCAAAGGAGTCATATCATCTTTGTTCGTTACCTCTATTATAGCTCCTTTCTTTATAAGGGATTTAAGCATGCCTAAGCTACCATTTTTAGCAGCAAAATGCAAAGGAGTCATACCATTCTTATCCTGTAAATCTACTGTAGCCCCGTATGCCAGAAGGTACTCAAAAATCTCTAAGGAACTATGTTCAACGGCATAGTGCAAATAACCTTTACCTTCTCCGTCCTTTAAATTTATATAAATCTCTTCTTCCTCTATAAAGTATCTAACGATCTCTAAGCAATTATTTTCAATAGCATAGTATAAAACAGTACTATCAAACTGAAAATATTCGTTATCAATAAAATACTTAACTATTTCTAGTCGATTATGAAGAACAGCACAATCTAAAAGGGTAAGGCTCGGGTCATCATTTACCCTAAAATCAGCCCCTTTTCCTATAAAGTATTTAACTAACGCTAAGTGACCATATATAACAGCATATTCTAAAGGAGGAGATCCATCTTTATCACCGACATTAATAATTTTACTTAATTTTCTTGAATCTACATTCTCGAATATATGCTTAATAACTTCTTCATTACCATCTATGGCCAGAAAATGTAAGATATTCATTCCATAATAATCAGATTCAATAAATTCATTAACTAAATCTTTATATTCACTTGCATAATTCCAAATGGATATGATATGGCTTACATTTTTACAGTTATTATTCATCAATGATGTCATTATTTTTCTTAAAAATTTTTCTTCTCTTTCTTCTTTTCTTTGCTCTAACCTTATCATTTTTTGTACTTCTTGATGAATTTTTGCTATCCCTTTCTCTAATCCAATCAATGAGAACTGATTAAGTAGATCAAGTGCATCCAAAACCCTTTGTTGATTTTCTTTTGATTCCCCCTTGAAAAAAATTTCCTTTGTATTAATTTGATTAGGGTCCAGGTAAGCTATAAATACTAAAATAACATACGCTTGCTGCCCAACATTTTTTTCTTCTTTTATTTTATCAATGTTAACCTTCAAAGCTTTAAAAGATTTTTTATTAACAACTTGTGTCTCCAAAAAATCAGGTTTTGATTGCTGAGCTACTCTATATTCCTCCAGATATTCTCTAATACTAAGCCCTTTTGATTTAATGCATGATGTTGCTGCTTTCAAATCTAATGGAAAATAATTAAGTTGTCCTATTAACTCTGATATAGATTTATCTTGTGATTCATCTTCCCCTAAGGTTTTTCGAATAAATTCCTTGGCTTCTTCTTTTTTAAAATTACCCAACTTTATTTCTTCAATATTACCTGAGTCAGAATTACCGAACTTTATTTCTTCAATATCATCTGAGTCAGAATTACCGAACTCTTGTATTTCTTCCTTACTCTTCTCACGTGGATTATCATTATCGAACTTGTCTATTTCAATATCTTCTATTACTTTTTTCCAATTCTTGTTAGAAGAAGTAATTAAAACGTAAGGTTTTTCTCTATTAGAAAAAATAGGGAAGCTGGATGGTAAAAAACTTTTAATCTTCTTATAACTACTAGCATTATCGAAAACAAACAAACTTTTTGTGTCTTGAAGATGCTCATATACATCCTCGACAATAGATTTAATGTTTCTCTCTCTCCTTTGCTCACTTTTTCTAGAAATCCCTAACCTTTCAGCCAACCTACGAAATGAGTTTGAAAGATTGGTATTTGATGAAGCATCTATCCACATAATCTTGTCCCAAGTACCCTTACGCCTTTCACTAAACCCATAGCCTCTAGCAAGTTCGCTTTTTCCTATTCCAGACTTCCCACTAATTAAGACTACTCGTGACATTTCTACTTCTTGACTACGACTGTGTAACCTTAGGTTCAAATTTTTTACCACCTCTTTTCTTTCAATGAAATCTTCTGGTATCTTGCCAAAACTATAGGAAAATTGACGCCTATCTTCATTTTGTTTTTCAAAATATCCTTCTACATCTTTCCTTTTCGCATGATCTTGTTCATTAATCTCCTTTAATATAAAACGAGCTAATTCTTCTTTTTTTTCATCATTTAAAATATACACATATCTTTCTATGGGTGCTTCACTAGATACATACTTTTGTTTTACCTTCTCCCACTTTCTTAACTCCCATTCAAAGGGAAGCCGATAGCCGTATTTTTCAGCACATCTATATTCCTCTAGATTATGTTCCTCAGAATTACATTGATAATAATTAACAGTTTCATCTTCTTCTTTTTTCTTTATTCCTACCCATTCATACAATTCTGAGGTTACTAAACTTTCACCACTTTGCTCATCTTTTTTTATTTTATATCCAGGACGCGTAAAATATCCTTTCTTTTTTGACTTACCTAGAACAACACCTTGTGTTATAAGATCAACAGAAAAGTCTTGTTCCTCAGAAGTTAAAAGGTAATTCATTGTTCTATGTACAGCATCTATTGCTAACTTCTTAACTCTCCTATGATAAAAAGAGGGATTGATATCTACAACTTTTATGAATGGTTCCTCAAACCTGTGAAAAATTTCTAAGCCAGCTTTTACTAAAATCTCTCTCATTTCAGTTTGGTAGCAAGGCATAGTTATTGTAGAAATATTTTTCGCTCCTTTCTTATGCCGTTTTCCTGTAACATAATGATTGATACTCTCATTAACTTTAACACTAAATAATTTTAGTGGACTTGCTGGAATAGTATTATTCAAAACAGAACTAAAGCTAGCTGAAGCTTTGCTTATTTTTTGTATATTTGAATCTGGTTCTGCCTCCTCAAAATATTTGGATAGTTTTTCCTCGAATTCTTTAATAAAAGTCTTAACAAAAAAAGTTGCTTTTTTCACTATTTCATCACTTGTAATGCTTATACAGCTAAACATTTCTTCATCATCAGTCGATGTACTACTGCTGCCTATAGATGAAGATCTTGTTACTCTAGGGCTCTCTTGACTTCGTCCACACTGAAGTTCTTCACTAGATGATCTATCTTCATGATTAAGACCTCCTTTTGCTCCTATTGTTGACTCATCATCTACATGATCCATTTGATTATCTATTACTTGTTCCTTTGTATTTTCTTTACCTAACATAAAGCCCCCTATATTTTAATATTCATATTTTGATTGTTTTGTCGTAAACCTCTTTTCTGAAGATTGGTTTCAACATTTGATTCTTATGCAGTTGTACCAAAGCAATTTACTGTAGAAACTTTATAGTAACCCTAAGTAACTTTAATTGCTGAGTAACAGTGTGTTTTTCTTTTGATTTCTGACTAAACTAGATATATTCTTAAAAAAGCTGGGATTGCTTTCCGAATGACATACATAATACAGTTCATCTAACACCATACCCCACATATTGATTACATTAAATTGTACTATAGCTAAAAAGACCTAACGGAGCAAAGACTTTTTTTGCATACTCTAGCATTTTAGTTTTTATTTTAAAACTAAAGCAGCTCAGTTTCATGTACTTTTATTTCTTTATCAACTGTTATTTTTCTTCTTCAATGTATCTGTGAGTAATGATAACGTTGCTGGTAAAGCTTGTAAAGCAATTTTTTTATGTAGCAAGATTCAGCTATTTAATAAAAAGATCGTGGCTAGACCAAAAAATATAAGAGCTGAGAGAATATCAGTTGTTGCTGATGTTAAGATTGAAGACGAAACAGCAGGATCGGATCTTAAACGATGAAGCATTATAGGAATGAAAGTGCCGATAAATGTTGCAATAATCGACATTGCAATCATGGAAACTACGAAAATGATCTCTACTTTTAAACTATGGAACCTTATTGCTAATACTACGAGCGAAATTGTAGATAAAATCACTCCATTTATAAGACCTATTAAAAATTCTTTCATCAGTATTCTTTTTGCATTTTGCTCAGTTAGATATTTTGTTGCGATTGCCCGGATAGTTAGTGTTACTGTTTGGGATCCTGCATTTCCGCTCATTGATGCAATTATTGGCATAATTATTGGTAGTACTATAAAACTTTCTATTACGTTATCGAAAAAGCCAACTACTATAGAACATATTGTTGCAGCTAAGAGGTTAAATAATAACCAAGGTAGCCTTTTAATTATAGTTTTATGTATAGGAGCATTTATATCAGATTTAGATGATACACCGCTTATTTTAAGTACATCCTCTTCTGCTTCTTGCTGAACAATTTTGATTACATCTTCAATAAGGATTACACCGATAATTTTACCACTCTTATTTACTACTGGAGCTGATAATAGAGAGTAATCTTTAAATATTCTTGCTACTTCTTCTTGGTCCATTCCAGTTTTAATTATTTTTATATCTTGACTCATTATCTCTTTTATTATTGTTTCTCCTGAGTGAGATATTACCTTATTTAAGTTGAAACTACCTATAGGTTCTAATTTCGAGTTAATGATGAAGATTTGGTAAAATGTTTCTGGTATTTTTTTATAATTGCGCAAGAATTCCATTAGCTGATTTATCGTCCAATAATATGGAGCTATAACCATATTTTTATGTATCAACCTTCCTGCACTTTCTTCTGGGTATGATAACAATTCCTCTACTAATTTTTGAGTTGCATTGGGTAAGTAGTTAAGTATGTTTTCTATAGACTTTCTATCCAAATCTTTCACTATGGCTACTATGTCTTCTATATCAAGAAGCATTAGTAACTTTGCTGTATTTTCTATTCCCAATATTTCTATGATCTCTACTTGTAAATCTGGTACTACATGTACTAAGGCATCACTTAACAAATGTTGATCGAGGATATTAACTAATTTCTCCCTGTGATCACTGATCGAAGTAGATAAAAAATAAGCTAACTGAACGCTATCTATCGTTTTGACAATATTATGAACACTTTCTAATTCTTGATTATCGAGAGACTCTATTAAATCATCAATAGCCTTTTTGTCTAAACCATAATGAGAACTTGTTTTAATATTCATTACTTTACCTTATTTTTTTAATAAATATACACACTTGATTTTATTGAACATTCAAGTATAATAAAATTATTTTGAATTAACTATTATATGGTTAAATTTCTATTTTGTTTGCTGTTATTGTTAGTGATAATAAATATATTAAAGTCTAAAGTATAATGAAAACCCATCCAGAAATCCTTGAATACTTTCAAGGCTTAAATAAAAGTATTTCTCTTATCAGGAGGTGTCTTTGACATAGAAAAATTGAAGTTGCGTCTTGAAGAGCTGGATTCTCAAGCGTCGAATGATAATCTGTGGCAAGACAATCAAAAAGCACAAGAAATTTTAAAAGAACGCTCTAAAATTAAGCATGACATAGAATCGTTTTCAAAGCTAGAAAGCGATTACAACGATGCTATCAGCTTGATGAAATCTGCTATTGATGAGAATGATGAAGAATTTTTTTCTGAAGTTAAAGGTGAGTTAGTAAAGCTAGAGAAATTAATCAAACTTAAAGAGACAGAATCTTTATTTACTGGTGAAGCAGATAACAATAACTGCTTTTTAGAAATCCACTCAGGAGCTGGTGGAACAGAGAGCAATGATTGGGCTGAGATGCTCATGCGCATGTATACAAGATGGGCAGAAATTTATCACAATTTTAAAGTTGAAGTTGTAGAAAAATTAGATGGTGATGCAGTTGGTATAAAATCTACAACAATAAAGATCATCGGAGAAAAAGCTTACGGGTGGGCAAAAAGCGAAAGTGGAGTTCATAGATTGGTTAGAATATCACCATTTGATGCAAATGGTAAACGTCATACCAGTTTTGCAAGTGTAGGAGTAACTCCAGTGATTGAAGATTCAATAGATATTGTTGTGGATGAAAAGGATTTGAAGATCGACACTTACCGTGCTTCTGGAGCAGGTGGTCAGCATGTAAATAAGACTGAAAGCGCGGTACGTATTACGCACATTCCAACAGGCGTTGTAGCTCAATGCCAAAATGGTCGTTCTCAACATAAAAATAAAGATGAAGCACTTAAACTACTTAAAGGACGTTTATATCAAATTGAATTGGAAAAAAAAGAACAGAAAATGGCCGAAGAATATGGCAAGAAATGCGATATAGGTTGGGGCAGTCAGATCAGATCGTATGTTATGCATCCATATCAAATGGTAAAGGATTTAAGGACTGGACATGAAGTTGGCAATATAAATTCCGTTTTTGACGGCAATATAGATTGTTTCATAGTTAGTGTATTGGAGTTAAAATGAGATTTATTAAAAAGCTAAGTTTTATGCTCTGCTAATAAGGGGAAAAGAAAACCAAAACCTATTGAGAAAAATGGAACAATTTTGTGAATATATCTATTATCCAAGTAGCTGATGAAAATGGCAACTCGTTTCTTATGGGCACAAAAATGTAATATGAAGAGAAATCTTCGTACATTAAGTTGTAGCCGCGCAACGTCTGCCATTGATGATTATTTCACCTACTGTAACTGCTGCTAAAATAAAGCAGTAATAAACTTGTGTTAACAAAGAAATAGGTGAGACAGAAGCAATGCTACCTGCTAGCAGCAGCTGGGAACCATAAGGCAAAATGCCTTTTGTAACGCAAGCAAAAATGTCTAACAAGTATGCACTACGGTATGACGGAATATTATGCTTTTGCGCGAGCCTTTTTGCAATATCGCCACTTAATAAAATAGCAATGGTATTATTAGCAACTAAAACAGTAAACATAGATGCTATGCCCGCTATTACAAATTCAGCTTTAGTTTTTGTGATATTGCTTTCATCGATAAGTTTGTGTAATGCCTTTTGACCCTGCTTGTACATTATATGACTCAATCCGCCAATAAATAGAGCAAATATTACTATCTCGTTTACTTTTTTGAAACCGTCATATATGTCATGAGAGAGTTGAATGATAGTATAGTCAAAAAAAGTCATCCCTAATACACTAGCAACAATTATATTTATAGTTATTGTTACTAAAGTAGTAACTTCAAATAACCCCATGATTATTAAAGAAATATAAGGAATAATCTTTATTACTGATAAATAATCTAAATTTGATGTAGGAATAATTTTTGTACTATCTGCCATAATTGCCAGATAGACAAGCGTTATAATGCTGGCAACAAATGCTACTTTAGAATTCACTTTAAGTTTATCCTTTATCGTGGCCCCCTGTGAAGAAACAGATGCAATAGTAGTGTCAGATATCATTGAAAGATTATCACCAAATACGGCACCTCCAACTACAGTTGCAGTTCCTATTTCAAGACCAAAAGCCCCACTTTTTGCTAAGTTAACAGCTATTGGTACCATTAATACAACAACTCCCATAGACGTACCAATTGCAGTTGATATAAAAGCGGAAGCCAAAAATACTCCAGGCAGTAGTAATCTTGCTGGAAGGAAATTGAGAATTAAATCAGCAACAGTATCTGCACTACCAATTGATTGAGTCACCACAGAAAATGCTCCAGAAAATAGAAAAGTTAAACACATAGTAAGGGTGTTTTTATCTCCCATACCCTCGATGACAGTATCGATGTTACGTTGAATTTTACCTGCACTGCATGCAACAGCAAAAAATAGCGCCGGTAGTAGGCAAATTACCGGTGAAACTTGGCGAAGCGGATTATCAATTCCAATAAAGGAAAAATAGACACCACTTCCAAGGTATAAGATTAAAAAAATAACCAAAGGAAAAAAAGCTGTCATTTTACTGCCTTAAAACCTATGATTATAATCAATTAAGTGGTTTCAGGCAAGCTTGGTTTTCTGTAAGTTAATAACAGTCCTTTTAGACTCTCAAGTTACGCTATGGAAAATGCGTTGACTATTCTACCATAATATATAGCATCAAAAAATACTCTATAGTATGAGGTAAAGCTATGGTAATGACATATGAACAGTGGAACATAATATTAGGTGTAATTGATCAAGAGGTAAATTTAAGTAAAGACAATGTAATTGAAAGAATAAAAGAGCTATTAAAGGAAGTAAAGATACTAGGGCAAGCAGAAACATCAAGAATGTTAGAAGAGATATCGCATGGATTAGAAGTATCAAGCAAGATTCCAAGAGTACAAGAGACACAAGAGCCATTAAAAAAGAGACTAAAGGTAGTAAATGTACCGCAGACAAAAGAAGAAGCAAAAAAGATACTAAAGGAGTCAAGGGTATCAAATGCGCAACAGATGGTAAAAAGAATGCTAAAAAGGTTAGGTGTACAAGAGACATTAGAAGAATCAAAAGCAGTGGCGCTAGAGGAATGTGCGGGAACGTTCAAAAAAGTGTGTCAAACCGCATTTTCAATTCAACTCAATTTTTAACCTACCAGGAAAAAAGATATCAAGTTGAGACATAGTTAAAGCCCAATTAGGCAAAGCAGTAATCCACTTTTGCTCTACCTTTT
>NZ_JAFEVH010000029.1:0-10760 GCF_048054155.1 Wolbachia endosymbiont of Nasonia giraulti | reverse complement strand
GATGACAGGATATTTGTTTCTAATTCTTTATAATCTACCAAACCAGTAGTTCTATTTGCTTGACTCATATCAAACCTCCATCTTTTATATCAATTTATTACTTTTTTTTCGGTTTGACACACTTTTTTGAACGTTCCCATTATACCCTTTGATTCCACGTGGATAAAAAACTTATTGATAAATTAACGGAGAGATGTGTACTGTATGAATAGCTTTTTGATCATGTTTATTACATGCAGGATAAGTGTTCAGGTACGTATGAAACCAGCGCTTCTTTTCTTGTCACCTCTTGTTACCTAAATAGCCTCTGTTCAAGTAGCCCCTTTGTTGTCATCCCAGTGCCCAGACACTGGGATCCAGATTGGCACTAAGTTGGTAAACATGAAAGCGCTTTACAACGTTTTTTATGTGAAAGCTAATGTCAGATACTCAAATGATACCATTTGTTATAAACTCACTTTTACTCTATGGTCTTGTCGATATCCTGAACAGATACAATATTTTTTATTTATAAAATGAAGTAACTACTTATCGTAAAGTTGATCTATAGATATAATACTACCGTTTGATGATTTTTCAGCACATTTTTCACTTTCGTATTCTTTGTCAGAATCAAAGCTAAATACTAAAGTATCTCCTGAAATTTTATCATGAAACTCACTAATAGCAAAAAACGGTACAGTGACTTGTTCTTGTTTTCCACGAAAGCTCAAACTGACGCTAAACTTATCTTCAAGAACTTTTAGACCATAAAATTGATGCTGTAATATAATAAGCATTTGAGTAGGATATGATTCTTTCAAGTAATCTGGTATGACAACACCATTAAATCTCGTAAAAAACAGTATCTCTAAGTGAGGAGTAAAAACATTATCTAATATAGTATTCAAAGCCTTTTTTATAACTTGAAATTTAGCATAACTAAGCGACTTCTGATAAGCTGTTTTATCCATATAACCCTTACATGTTTGGGGGAACTTCTGTTACCCGGCGTTCCCTAAACCGTGCTTATAGCAATGAAATTATAGTGCCTAAATTAAGCAGCTACTTTAACATTGTCTTCAGCAGCAAAGTTATCGTTTGCATCTAAATTGTGAACTCTTAGCGGTGGTATCTAACCGAGCAAAGCTACCATCTTTACTATGCATGTCGATCCTTACTCGCCCCCGTATCAATCAAAAAATATGGTGGAGGCGCCGAGTACTGCCCTCGGGTCCAATACACCTATTACAAGGTAATTTTATTGCCATAGTGTATAAAAAATACACATGTTTATTATACAGTAGTATTGAATAAATGTCAAGTTGTTAAACGTAAAATCGGTTGTAAGCTAAAAAACTAATATAAAAATTACTTCGCCTATTTATCTAATCTTAGTATAATCAAAGTAGAGGTATTTTTAGAGCTCAAAATCCATCTTCGTCTACAGACTTTTTTATCAAATAATCAAACTCAGTAAAGAATGTAGCATATCTTCTTCAGCGCAAATGGGTGCACACATATGCTTAATCTCTGTCGTATGTGCGTTACATTTTTTCTGTTCTTTATTAATAAATATGGGAGATTTTATGCCTAATTCTTAACAAAAATTGCTCAAATGCTTGTGTAACTATTGAATTTCTGAGTTCAAGAAAGCAAGAGACAGTGTAAAAAGTGAAATAAGCCGAAAAAAAGACGAGTTATGGAACAGAAAATGCAGACAATTGTGGAAAATTGCCTGCGTAACTAGACTATTTTTCTTCTCAAGAATTAAATCAATTCAGTGCACTTTCTAACTTTCTACTTGTTAGAAAAAAAACGGACATGAAGGAAGAGTTTCGTATTGTGAATCAATCTCTACTTCTTGCTCTGATGACATCTTTGATGTCAGTCCTTCATCAGATAAAAGAATTTTTCCTGTAAGAATTTCTATTACTTCTTCCCTTCCACTAGAAATAGCATAATCTAAAGGAGTCTTTCCTTCATTATCTCGTACATTAACATTCGCTTCTTTCTCTATAAGAAGCTCTACTACTTTTGCACAGCCACTTCCAGATGCTAAACATAGTAAGTTACTTCCATCAAATGAATTGGCATTTATATCAAATCCATTTTCTTCCCATGCATTGTACATATTAACATGCTGCTGCAGCTCACTTTTTAATTTTTCAATTATGTTAGATGCGCTTATTTTGTCATCATTATCAATCCTATATAGTATTTTTTGTAATATCGACGTGTTACTCATAATGTTCTCCGATTTTTAAGAATAAATACTAATTATAGCATTAAAGCAAGATATGAGGACGAAAACATTCTATGTAATGACTACTATGCTATAGGTATTAATATAATTTTAAACTGCAATTATTAAATTAGCCATCTGTATACTGAATCTATGTCTTAAAAGGATCATACACATCAATTTTTTTAGGGTCGCTTTTTTTCATTTTCTCACTCAATAACCTCAGAATGGGCTGTAAATCATCGTCGATTGATAAACACAGTACTTCTCTATCAAGATAATTGGCTAAATGATTCTTCTTCTCAAGAATTTCTGCTTCCTCCAATAAGTCGCATTTGTTTAACACAACAGTTCCTTCCTTCTTAATAAGGTCGCTATTGTAAAGCTTCAGTTCATTATGTGTACAATTATAAGCTGAGATAACGTCATCGCGCGTTACATCAATTAAATGCAGTAAAATTTTGCACCTTTCTATGTGCTTTAAAAATTTGTGTCCGAGCCCAACTCCAAGATGAGCATCATCGACTATTCCAGGAATATCTGCTATCACAATTTCGCTATAATCCACTTTTGCTACACCTAAATGTGGCCTTATAGTAGTAAATGCATAATCACCTACTTTCGTATCAGAATTTGAGCAGCGGGTTAAAAATTTAGATTTACCTGCATTTGGCATACCAATAATGCCAACATCAGATAAAACTTTTAGCTTCAATATTATATTTCTTTCTTCGCCGGGCTGACCATGAGTAAAATGTCTTGGTGCCCTATTAGTAGCAGATTTAAAGTTAGTATTTCCAAGCCCACCTTTTCCACCTTTCACTACTTGAAATTCCATGTCAGGTTTATCAAGATCTACTATTATTTCCTCACTTTCTTCATCGATTATTTGTGTACCAACTGGAACTTTAAGTATAATATCTTTTCCTGCTGTGCCAGATTTATCTCTACTCGTACCACTTTTTCCACTACTCGCTTTAATATGTCTTCGACAACGAAAATTAAGCAAAGTGTTGAGATTTGCATCACTGATGAAAATTATGTCTCCTCCCCTGCCCCCATTACCACCGTTTGGGCCACCAAATTCAACGAATTTTTCTCGACGAAAACTAGCGCAGCCATCGCCACCATCACCTGCTTTTAAATATAATTTAACTTCGTCTATGAAATCCATGCTAACCCGCGATAATATTTAGCATTTTCTCCTAGTGAACTTTCTATTCTCATCAATTCATTATACTTTGCAAGCCTATCAGAACGCGACAGCGAGCCAGTCTTTATTTGCCCACAATTCGATGCAACCGCTATGTGGGATATCGTTGTATCTTCTGTTTCACCTGAGCGGTGAGAAATAATAGCCCTGTAACCATTTAATTTTGCCATTTCAATAGCAGCAAAAGTTTCCGTAAGTGTTCCTATCTGGTTTGGCTTGATTAGTACAGCATTTGCCATTTTCTCCTCTATTCCTTTACTTATTAGTTCACAATTTGTAACAAATAAATCATCTCCAACCAATTGAACTTTATTCCCAAGTTTTACAGTAAGTAATTTCCAACCTTCATAGTCGTCTTCATTCATTGCATCTTCTATAGAAATTATTGGATATTTGCCTACAAGGTCAAAATAATACTGAACCAATTCCTCTGAAGTGAGTTCTCTGTTTTCAAATTTATAAACTCCATCTTCATAAAAAGTAGATGCAGCAACATCAAGACCCAGTGCAAAGTGATTTTTCATCGAATAACCGGCAGATTCAACAGCCTGAATTATCAAATTAAGAGCTTCTTCAGTGCTTCCAATATTTGGTGCAAAACCACCTTCATCTCCTACGTTTGTGCTATAACCTTTTTTCTTAAGAATGCTGCGCAAGTTATGAAATACCTCTGCAGATATTCTGATTGCTTCACTGAAAGTTTCAGCACCAACGGGAAGAATCATAAATTCTTGAAAATCTAGTTTATTATCCGCATGTACTCCACCATTAATTACGTTAATAAGTGGAACTGGCATCTGCTCTTCCCCTACTCCCAAATACTTATATAACGGCATTTTAAAGCTGTTTGCTGCTGCTTTTGCAACAGCAAGAGACACACCCAAAGTTGCATTTGCTCCAAGTTTAGATTTATTTTTTGTTCCATCTAGTTCAATTAAAATTTTATCAATTGCACTCTGGTTTGCTGCATCCATGCCAATGATTTTATTTGCTATCACTTCACTCACAGATTGAACAGCTTTCAGCACTCCTTTACCACAATACCTTTTTTCATCTTGATCTCTCAGCTCCAATGCTTCTAGTTTACCGGTCGAAGCCCCAGAAGGGACAGCGGCTCTGCCTGTTGCTCCATCACATAGTTCTATTTCTACCTCAATTGTTGGGTAACCCCTGCTATCTAAAATTTCTCTTGCAAATACACTGCTAATTGTCTTTTTCATCATGCTAAACCTCTACTAGATTCACAATTGTGTGCACGTTCGGGAAATGTCACCCCAGCGCTGTAACATTCCAGTGTACGAACATTGCAACCTACAGATAAACAGATAATTTGAGTAGCAGATGGTGTCATTCCAGTGCTTGACACTGGAATCCAGTTTTTATTATACAGCCACTTATTTAAAGTTAAGTTTTCTGGATCCCAGTGTCTGGGCACTGGGATGACACCATTCTTAATGGAAGCTATCCCCATATCGCAATTTCTGTACAGTTGTTTGCCTAGACACTGGGATCCAGTTTTACTACACAATTTTATCATATAAATCACCAATGCTTAAGTTTATTTTACTAGCAGCAGCTTTGCAGCTTCTCTTGCTAGTTTAGCTATATTACTACCAGCACCAATAAATAATACTACATCTCCTGAACTTGTCGAATTACTAATAAAATGTGAAATGAGTAAAGCATCATTCATAATCTTCACATCATTAAACCCATTACTGATCAAGGCTTTTTGTATATCATCAATTCCACAGCCAGGAATAGGCTTATCTTCTTGAGGGTGGACAGGAGTGAGAATTACATAATCAAACATCATGAAAATTCGTACGAACTCATCAAAAAAATTACGAATACGAGCAAAACGAAGCGGCTCAATAATTCCTGTTACCTTTCCTTTAGTGGTCAAACGTGCTGCTGACAGGGTTGCCTGTATTTCATTTGGGTGGTGAGCATAATCCTCAATTAACTTAACACCTTTAATATCGGCAATTAATGAAAATCTCCTTGCTACTCCTTTAAATTCCAAAAGACCTTTTTTAATCTCTTCATCACTAATTCCAAGTTTCACTGCAACTGATATTGCAGCCAGGGCGTTGCTAACTTTATGCATTCCTATTGCATTTGATAGCACTACATTCTTTATAATTCTGGTACAAGGTTGAATATCTTCTTTTTGTCTTTCGAGAGCGAGTTCTTTTAATCGAAAGACTATATGTATATTATCGTCATCAATTTCAATACGCTGAACTAACTTTTTAATTATATTAAATTTAGTCTCCCAATCTACCTCTGATAAATCACACTTTTCCTTCGTTATATGCTCTCTTACCATCTTCGCTTCTTTCCATATTACCTCTTCTAGTATATCCGCGCGTATTGGTCTGCTATTACATTCATCAAAACGGTTTCCAGGACAACGATAGTAACTTCTTCCTCCCTTAGCATTACTCATTCCATAATAAATGGATTTACAATACTGACATACAATTAATTCTTGTAATAAGTATTTACTTCCTCTTTGTTGCATTTTTTCTATTTGTAGCTCTTCTTTTTCCATGCTACCTCCCTACAACTTATATCTATTTTGCCTACAGTAAAATACGCACATAATGAGACAAATAAAGGAAAGTGCAAACCAAGTAATTGCATACTCCAAATGCTTAATTGGCTGTATAGTCAATTTTCCACCAAAATTGTCTTGCCACAATATACATTTTTCTAGCTTAATACCTAGATCATTGGAGATTTCTTCTGTACTTAAGGTAAACCACGTATTTGAAGCAATATCATTTTTGATAAACCAATTTTTGCTACCATCACAATATAAAACTCCACTCAAAGCTACTTTTTCAATTTTTGCTTTTTCTTCTTTTTTTTCTCTGACTATCCCTTTATTTATTAACATGTAATGTCCATTGATAAGCAACATAGGAGACAGCACATGATAGCCACGTTGACCTGCGAAAACATATAGTTCTATATCACTTAAAATCCCGTCGATTTTAACGTTTCTGTAGTTAAACTTTGAAAGATTATCACTAGGCAGTAGATGAATAACTGGAAGATCCATATTTTTGATAATATTATTCTTCCAGCTCAATCTAAATAACTGCCATAACCCGAGTGAAAAAAGAAGTAAAAAAGGTATAATGAAAATAAATACTGTTTTTCTTAACACTCTATATTTGTGTTCTCAAGTAATTTTCAATACCCATAAGCTCAATAAGGTCAATCTGTCCTTTGATCCAATGTAAGTGCTCTTCCTCATTTTTCAGTAGTTCTTCTAATAACATTACACTCACGAAATCCTTTTCTTTTTCAACAACGGAAATTGCCTCTTTGATGCCCTTGATACCTTCTTCTTCTAAGTTAGAATTATCTTCTAAGATTTTCTGCATTGTATCTTTTGTGAACTTTCCTTCATACTTTGAGATTTTATTTGTATCTTGAAAATTTGGCATGCCCTTAAGCAGTAAAATTCTTTCTGCCAGCCTATTTGCATGCTCAAGTTCTTCATTAAGCTCCTTTCTCATCTTTTCTGCAAGTTTATTGATTCCGCTATTTTTAAGAATCGCAGAATGCAAAAGATACTGACGTACGGAAGTTAATTCATGAGTCAATAATTTATTCAAATGTTCTACTATTTCTTTATTCATAACCTTTCTTTAGCTAATATACCAATGTAATCTACACAACAATCAAGGCAACATCAATTCATTTTTCTCACAACAATCGTATCAAATAGCACATCATGAAATGCCTGTTTCCTCTGAGAGAAGCAAGCAACTAAATACCAACTGAAGGTAAGCATCACTATAATCACTTCTAGTGTACTTAAAGCATTTACTGATGTTTTAAAAAGTTTGATAAAGGTGATAATTGAATTATTTAGCATAGGAAGAAAAAACTGAGAGATAGTGCGATCAAATGCTAAGCTCAAACCTATTTTAGAACTATCTAAAGTGATAGTATATATATTCATTAACTGTTGACCAGGAGTTGCTTGAGCTGTTGAAGATATAAAATATGTAAAGTAACCACAATTTATACACATGTATGACAGGTGTAAAATTAATGGAAAATCCCCTAATAACAACACAATTAGTAAGGTTGGAATTAATAAAATTGCTACATCTATTAAATATGCGCAAAAGCGCCTGTGTACACTAGCGATCTCTGTCATTACCACCTATCTTTCAAATACTTTACTATGAATTCTGTAAGTTTATTAAAATGTTGAAAATATAACAAATCTTCATAACCGCTTATTGATTGGCCGTATATAATAGGTAAGCAATTGGCATTTTGTGCACATAGAATGTCTGTGATGCTATCACCAACAAAAAACACATTTTCTCTATTTATAGGTAACGTACTCTCCTCCAGTGCAAATAGCAGTGGAGTTGCAGATGGCTTATCTTCTGCAGTATCACATGAGCCAACTATTCTTTCAAAGTAAGAATCTAGTTTAAAATAGGCAACTTCTTGACGTAAATTAGTATTTTTCTTATTGCTCACTATTGCTAGGTAAATATTGTGGCTTTTGAGTGTCTGCAGCATTTTCTCTACTCCTTCGTTCAGAGTAATATTTTGTAACAGTGCATTATCTAGGTATTTTTGATATATCTGATTCGCTTTTTTCCACTGATCACCAAACAAATTGACCATGTAGCTCTTTCTTGATTCATGAGAATTTCTATCAGCAACTTTGTTGCTGCACCCCATTGAACTCAAGGTATGCTGAATGGCATTAGAAATATTATCTTGAGTGTCAACTAAGGTATTATCCCAATCGAATGCTACTGCTAACGGGCTATTTTTCATTTTTATATTGTTACGTATTTTAAGTTAATAAGTAAATGATATTTTGATGAAAAAAGCATAAATGAGGTGCTCCTTGTGTCTTAACCATTTTTACATAATTAACTAATATACTGATTTTAGTATAAGCTTTTATTTAGTTAGGTATGACACAGCTTAAAGATACACAAGATATTGAGAAGAAATTCAAGGATGTCTTTGCTGGTGCTTTTCCAGAAGGTACGTCGCTGGCAGATAAAGTGAAGATTATCAATGATTTCCGCCAGGAACTTAAAGCTTACAAAAGGCAAGTAACCAAAGAAAATCCCGGGAAAAGGTTAAAAGATATTTCTGCAGCAGATAATTCTTCACTGGGAGATAAAATCAAGACTATTGCAAAATTAAATCGTAGTCTTAGAGATCGAATGAACCGTGCAGCTAAAAAAGTAGCTAAAGATTTTGAAAAGATTGCTGGATTTAAACAGAAATTCGAAGGAAAAGACGTTTTTACAAGTAAAAAAGTTGCAGAGTTTGAAAGTAATAAAAAATCTCAAACTACATTAGAAGGCAAAATTTCTGATCAAAATAAACAAGAAAAGACCTCTGTGCAAACAGACAAAATTCGTGACTCAGTTAGCAAAATAGGTACTCCTGGAAGAGCTGTTTCAGAAAATAAAAACTTTGAACAAGAAAAGATTTCTGTTCAAACAGATACAGTAACTAAGTTACAACCTTCAGTAAGCAAAGATCCTATAAAAGATAAACCTAGCGACAAAAAGCCTGAAATTTCGTTAAAACAAGTCTCAGTGGATAGGAATGCTACAGAAAAAAAATCTAATAATAAAAAATCTCAGTTAAGTGAAAAGAAAAATATAGCTCAATTGAAAGAAAATCAAAAAGAAGAAGGCTTTTTGGTACGTTTTCTGAAGAAAATATTCAAAGAACTTTTTGGTAAAGATAAAAAGAGTGTAGAGGATATAAAAGGAACTACTCAAAAAAGTACGCCAAATGATGAAGGGCAACAACAAAATGAGCTCCTTTCAAATCAAGACCAAAGCGCAAGTGAAGGTTTAAAGCAAATTGATAATTCATTGGTAACTCCTGTCACGAAAGTAGAAAAAACAAATACAGACCATAAAAGATAATTCGCCTTAGATTTCTTGCATAGTCTGGGGTCCAATTTGTCATCCTATGGCTTGACCATAGCTAAAAATCTAGATTCCAGCGTCACGCGCTAACTTAAATTGTTCATAAAATTTGTTTCGGCAAACCTAATTTGGGTTAACTATAGAAAGCAAAACAGACACAAATCAGGAAAATAAAAAAAATTATAGATTTTCTATTTTTATTAGAAAAATAATTAATTTTTAAATATTTTATATTGATTTTATCATCAAAGTTCATATAATATTAATACATTAACTTTGATGGTGGTAAAGAAATGCATGGTAGTATAAGCGACGAAGTGGTGAAAAATTTAGACAAGTTAGCTCACTCTCACCAAACAAATAAACTTAGAAAGGCATTTAATAACCTTAGCACTAACCATAAAAATGAATATATAGAGCATGTTAAAGCAAAGCCTCAAGGCTCTAAAGCTATGTCCGGCATACTAAATGCACTAGACAAGGAAGAAGCACCTTCTATCTTTAATCAGTTACCTCAAGAGTTTGCTTTCAATACACTCGATTGTATTAATCCCACATCGACTTTATTTAAAATTCTATTTAATCAACTGAATCCCCAACAAAAAGAAGATTATAAAGTAAATTTAGAGACAAAATCAACTGTCAAAGCTAAGCTTGTCCTAAAGAATTTTTACTTAAGCAATAAAGAGAGTTCAAGCAACTTAAGTACTGAAAACTCCAATGAACCGTTAGTACAAAACAGAGATGATTTGCCAGCAGCACATTTCTCTCTTATATCTCCTGCGTTCGAGGAAACAGTTGTTGAACATACATTTGATACTAGACTAGAACTTTCTTCTGACAAAGAGAATCAATCATGTAGCCAAACAGTAATTCCATTTCTGGGTTTTGCTGAATTCGATAATCAATTCTGCAATACTGTAACAGAAAATTCGACAGTTAGTAGTAGTTTAACGTCGAATGAGCATATATCAGATAGCCTAGAAGGTGAGCAATTATCCCCAGAGTATTATAACTATTTGATAAATGGAGTAACTAGTCTGCAATCCTCAAATGTGAATCCATTGCCAGAGTTCAGTTTCTCTCTAAGCTCTGTTACGCTAGATGAGATGGTTAAGAGATATGGCTTTAATCACAATGACCACGCTCTAAGTGATTTAGAAGAGGTATATGTAGAGCAACCAGCAAAGTTCCATACATATTACCACAATTAACTAGGGACAAAAAAAGGTGGTAGTTTGGGAACGTTCAAAAAAGTGTGTCAAACCGAAAAAAAAGTAATAAATTGATATAAAAAATGGAGGTTTGATATGAGTCAAGCAAATAGAACTACTGGTTTGGTAGATTATAAAGAATTAGAAACAAATATCCTGTC
>NZ_JAFEVH010000028.1:0-11200 GCF_048054155.1 Wolbachia endosymbiont of Nasonia giraulti | reverse complement strand
ATGACAGGATATTTGTTTCTAATTCTTTATAATCTACCAAACCAGTAGTTCTATTTGCTTGACTCATATCAAACCTCCATTTTTTATATCAATTTATTACTTTTTTTTCGGTTTGACACACTTTTTTGAACGTTCCCTGTGCTATTTGTAAAGGTATTCTGTTTATGCTAACATTAAGCTAAACCTTAAGCAATAAAATCAGAAGGATCAACTTCCCGCTGTAAGCAAGCAGCAACTACAGTGTTTATCATAAGAAATGCTATTGTCATCGGGCCAACTCCACCAGGCACTGGAGTAATAGCTTTGACTTTTTCTTTTACTCCCTCAAAGTCAACATCACCCACAAGCTTACTTTGATTTCCTATGTTAATGCTATTTATGCCAACATCAATCACTATTGCACCTTTTTTTATCCAATCTGGTTGAACAAAATTTGGCTTTCCAACTCCTGCAACTACTATATCCGCCTTAGAGCAATAATCAGCTAAATCCCTACTTTGTGAATGCAAGATGGTAACAGTGCAATTTTCTTGCAACAATAGGTGAAACATTGGCTTACCCACAATATTTGATCTGCCAATGATTACCGCATTTTTACCGGACAGATTATTTTCAACTGACTTAATTAAATGCAAAGAACCTTTGGGAGTACAAGGTATCAGACAATTTTTTTCACCTTTAACTAACCTGCCAACATTCTCATCATGAAAGCCATCTACATCTTTTTCAACACTTACTGTATTAATTATTCTGCTTGCACTGATGTGCTTTGGTAAAGGTAACTGAACTAAAATTCCATGCACAGATGGATCTTCATTTAATGTATTAACTTTTTCAATCAATTCATCTTCTGAGATACTATCAGGCAAAACAATAGTTTCAGAACTTATGCCTATTGATTCTGCTTTTCTTTGTTTATTACGAACGTAGACCTGACTTGCTGGATTGCTACCCACAAGAATTACTTTAAGACAAGGAAAAACATTATACTCTTTCTTTAAAATATCAATTTTTTTTGATAGCTCCTCACAGAGATCATTTGCTATTTTTTTACCGTTAATAATAATTGACATTTCCTTGCCACTCCTTGAAGTCAGGTAATGCGATATCAAATAAATTCAATGCTTTACCAACAGAATGATTTACAATATCATCCAAAGATTTTGGTTTAATATAAAAAGCAGGCATCGACGGAGCAATAATTGCTCCCATCTCCGTTAGTTTTAACATATTTCGGAGATGTCCAAGATGTAGTGGAGATTCTCGCACCATAAGAACTAATTTTCTTCTCTCTTTTAGAGTTACATCTGCAGCCCTTGTTAATAGATTGGAAGTCACCCCCGATGCTATTTCAGACATTGTTTTCATAGAACATGGAGCAATAACCATACCTGAGGTTTTAAATGAGCCGCTTGCTATTTTTTCTCCTATTTTTTCTTCAGAATAGTAAAAATCTGCAAGCGATATAATATCTTCAAGTTTTTCTTTAATCTCATGAGCTATAGTTATTTTTCCAGCACTGCTGATCACTAAATGAGTTTCATGATTGGTATTTTTTAGTGCCTCTAGAATCCGTACACTGTAAATAGAACCAGATGCTCCACTTATTCCAATTACAATCCTACTATTCACCTTCGTAATTCATTCCCAATGCACGTTTGTAGGTATCAAGTAATATTTCCTGTTCCTCCCTGTCATCATCATCCATCTTTCTTAGCCTAATAATCTGTTTCATCACTTTTATATCCCAACCTTCATCTGCAGCTTTTGCATATACATCACGAATGTGATCTTGCACATCCCTCTTTTCTTGTTCAAGTTTTTCGATTCTCTCTATATAGCTCTTCAAATCTTCAGCCGTTATTTTTACTGTATCTTCCATAGAACCCAACTAATTAATTGCTACTACAGTATTATCAGTTTTTACTTGTACTTCAATCATAGTAATAATATTTTTATCTTTTTTTAAAATCTTAAAGTAAAAACCGTACATGGAAAACTCTTCATTTTCTTCAGGAATGCGCTCTATCTCGTTTACAATCATACCTGCTAGAGTTGTAGCTTCTTCATCAGGAAGATCCCAATGTAACTGTCTATTAATATCCCTAATAGTAGATTTTCCTTCTATGTGATACATATTATCGGATATCTTTTTTATAAAATTCTCTGTGATCAAATCATGTTCATCTGAAATTTCTCCAACTATTTCTTCCAGTATATCCTCAAGAGTTACGATTCCCTGTAGTGCTCCATACTCATCAATAACAAATGCAAGGTGTTTCCTGTTTTTACGGAAGTTGTGAAGTTGTACACTGAGTGGAGTACTTTCTGGTATAAACCAAGGCTTTGACATAACTTTGGCAATCTCTATTTTATTATCCTTTTCACGCAAGGCATTTATTAGATTTTTCACGTGAACCACTCCAACAATATTATCTGGTTCTTTTTGCCATAAAGGTACTCTGCTATGGCTACTGGTTAAAATCTCTCTTATTAACTCTTCTTTGTTTCGATCTATATCAAGAGAAAATAAGTTTCTCCTGTGGGTCATAATTTGTGATATTTCTGTCTCAGCCAAATCAAGTATACTATTTAGCATATCTAAATCCTGTTGTAACATAGTGCCCTCACTGCGGTGAAGAGTAATCATATTACGCATTGCATCTGCTGCAGATATTACCTCCCTATTCTTATGAAGCCCACATAACTTCAGAATGATATTGACAATAAACTGAATGCCTAATGTCAATGGAGAAAGAATCTTGACAAAAAACAGCATAAAATAAGCAGAAAGTAATGTAAATTTTTCAGGATTTTGCATGGCGTAAGTTTTTGGTAAAACTTCACAAAATAGCAAAATACAAAACGTCATCATGAATGTTGAAAGAAATATGCCCTCACTCCCAAAAGAATTTATAAATATTGCTGTAAATAAAGCAGAGCAAGTAATGTTAATAATTGTATTGCACAGTAATATTGTTCCTATTGTTAATTCTTTTTTACCTAACAAAAGCTCTATTATCTTGGCTTTTTTGTTACCTTCTAGCTTTAGTTTATTCACTCGGGATCGGCTAATTGAGGTTAACCCTATTTCTGCTCCTGAGAACAAAAACGATAAAATCAATAAGAAAAAAATTGCTGACAATACTGAAATCAATAACCAATCCATTAAAGTATGATGTTATTGCGATATAGAAACAGAGTTGATTTTATATGTTGTAAGAAGCATTTGCAAGTCTATATATCTTTAATATAAAAAAATAAATCATGAAATATATCACACACTGCATTCACATGCATATTCTCAACAACAAGTGGAGGAGTTATTCTTATTACTCTATTATTTAAAATTTTAGTCATTATTAAGCCTTTGTCAAGAGATTGTTTAACAATTTTATCAGCCAAAGGTAATCTAAGCTCTATCCCTATCAATAAACCCTCCCCACGAACTTCTGAAACGATCTTCGGAAATTCTTCAGTCAAAGGCAACAACTTTTCTTTTAGATATTTACTGACCTTCTTAACATGGTCAAAAAAGCCTTCCTTTAGCATTACATCGAGTACTGCATTACCAACAGTCATAGCAAGTGGATTACCTCCATAAGTTGACCCATGAGTTCCTGGAGTGATTGCTTCTGCTATATAATCTTTTACTAAACATGCAGCCAGAGGAAATCCATTACCCATAGCCTTCGCACAAGTGAGCATATCAGGTTCAACTCCTATATTTTGATAGTAAAATAGAGAGCCAATCCTTCCATATCCGCATTGCACTTCATCAAAGCATAAAATTATTCCTTGAGCTTTTGTTATCTCTCTTACTTTTTTAAGATACTCTACGTCCAATGGATGTACTCCGCCTTCACTTTGTATGGGCTCTAAAAATATGGCAGCTGTTTCGCTATTGATTTTCTTTTCTAATGCTTCAATGTTATTTCTTGGAACTTTATCAAAACCAGAAAGGAGTGGAGCAAAACCTTCGCGTGATTTTTCATTTCCCCCAGCTGAAATTGCAGCAATACTGCGGCCATGAAAACCTCCTTCAATTGTAATGATGTGACTGCGCTTTTCTTGTCCATTTAAGTAGAAATAGCGGCGAATAAATTTAATTGCAGCTTCTGTTGCTTCAAGTCCACTTGAGCAGAAAAAAACTTTATCGGCAAAGGTAAGTTCTGTTAAACGCTGAGCAAGCCTTTCCTGCTGGGGAATAGTAAAAATATTAGAGCAGTGCCATAATGAATCCAGTTGCTCCTTCAGTTTATCTGTAATGTATGGATGACAATGCCCTAGAGAGGTTGTAGAAATTCCTGCAGCAAAGTCTAAATATTTTTTACCATCCTTATCGAAGAGATATACTCCTTCTCCTCTAACTATAGAAGCTTCAGATCTATTATAAGCATTAACAACATGATCCATTTTAAATATTATCTATACTGTGCATGAAAAAGCTTTCCCTTAATATTGCTTAAACTAAAAATTGGGCTAATATTATACAGTTCAACATAAAATTCAGAAGTTTAATATGTAAAAAAGTAAAACTACACCAATTCACATTCAGCAAAAAAGAAAGCTATTTCTCTATGAGCATTCTCTAGACTATCAGAACCATGCACTCTATTTTCACTAATATCATTAGCAAAATCACCCCTAATTGTACCTTTATCTGCCTGTTTTGGATCTGTAGCACCCATGATTTGTCTGTATTTACTGACTGCATTTTCACCAATTAAAACTTGAACTATCACAGACCCAGAAGTCATAAATTCCACCAACTCTTCAAAAAAAGGCCTATCCTTATGAATTTCATAAAACAGCTCTGCTTGTTTTTTTGTCAGCAGCATCTTTCTCTGTGCTATAATTTTTAGTCCAGATTTTTCAATGTAAGAATTTATACTGCCTGTAATATTATTTTTTACTGCATCAGGTTTTAATATCGAAAGCGTTCTCTCAATTGCCATATCATTTCCTTATATTAAGATCGTATATTTACTTTATTGTGAATTTTTGTTCCATCAAAGAGATTTTTTATTTATAGTCAAGAATAAAACATCAAGGGGTAGTTTATGGTTTACCGTCGTAAGAAACTAGTGAATAATCTTAAATCATCAATTTTCTGCGGAACAAAAGGTTTTTTAACCTTTAATTTGGCACTTTTAAGTTATTTAGAGTATAGCTTACACAATAATACAAAATTAAAAGAAGGTGCCGCTTTTGCGATGAAAAGGAACGTTGTTCCATTTGGTGAAATGATTTCCATACCGCTGTTTGTTTGCTTTGTATTACCAGCTATGGTAGGCAACATAAGCCTTATCGAGTGCGCACTTATATGTGCTGCACTGATGGTTGCAACATGTTTTGTTGTAAGAACCTTTCACTTGCGTGAAAAGTTATTGAAAAAAATGACTAATAATGAAAATTATACCGAGAAACAAATAGAGCCGGAATTTAAGAAAGACACTATAAAATTTCCTATCTTTGATAAAAACAGACAGCATATTGAGTATAATTCTCCTAATCAAGAACAACTAATGAATGAAAGCCCTCCCTCTCTCTTTGTTAGGGTTCTACTTTTTCCCCTTACGATTTTTCTGAAGGCTCTACAAAGCTGCATAATGATATCTTTGGCTGCTGTTGAACTTTTTGAAGCAGTGCCAAGTTTTTGTGTTGATGTGGTTTTTGATAGAAATTTTGTATCTACACAGAGTAACGTGAAGAGATCTGGTCATCTATTGTATGCTAGTGTGAGAAATTTAGTGCCTGTAACTAAACTTGATGAGTGTGTAGCTGATTTTATAGGCAAACCTGAAGAAAGGTGCTGTCAGTGAAGAAGGCAGTAATCTTATTTAACCTTGGTGGACCTGATTCACTAAGTGCAGTACGTCCTTTCTTGTTTAATCTATTTTATGATAGAAGAATAGTCAATCTACCCAATCCTTTCCGCTTTCTTTTAGCAAAGTTTATCTCCAAAAGGCGAGAAAGTACTGCACAAGAAATATACGAGCACATTGGAGGTAAATCGCCAATCTTGGAGAATACGAAAGCACAAGCTGATGCTTTAGAACTAAAATTAAATGAAAATGGAAACCATGTATATAAGATATTCATCTGCATGCGTTATTGGCATCCATTTGCTGATGAAGTTGTTAAAAACGTAAAGCAATTCGACCCTGACGAAGTCATTCTACTACCACTATATCCGCAATATTCAACCACCACAACTCTATCATCCATCGAGAATTGGCAAAAAAATGCCAAACTGGAATGTAACACAAAAACAATTCACCATTATTATGACAATGAAGACTTTATTGAAGCTCATGTTAATCTGACGTCTAAATATTATAAATTAGCTAGCAAAATCGGTAAGCCAAGAGTCCTATTCTCGGCTCATAGCTTACCTCTTAGTATCATTAAAAAAGGCGACCCTTACGCTTCACAGATAGAAAAAACAGTAAAATTAATAGTAAAAAAATTGAATATTGAAGATCTTGATTGGGGAATATGTTATCAGAGTAAGGTTGGCCCTGTAAAATGGTTGGAGCCTAGCACTGAAAGTGAGCTATCACGCGCGAAAGACGATAATATACCTGTAGTTTTATCACCTATATCTTTTGTTTCTGAGCATTCTGAAACACTGGTTGAACTTGATATAGAGTATAAAGCAATTGTCAAAGACGGATATTACTTTCGCGTACCAACTCTCAGTACTGATCTCTTATCTATCAAGTGCTTGGCCGATTTATGTTTAGATCACTCTCAAAGTACTGATTTATAGCACTTTTCTTTTTAGATTTTTATAGTATAATATTAAAAAGTTATTATTTTATTATCTACTTATGCCAAAAGGTAAACCAAATACATTTACACAAAGTATACATGATGTTCACAATCATGATATTAGAAAGATGTATTGTATTGCAACAGGTTTAACAGGTATATTATGTAAAATTTCATTGCAATTTTGTTGCGATTTTATTGACAACAACAGATCAAGTATTTGCACTGTATTAGATATTTCTAAGTTCATAAAACTACCAACATCAATAATATTTGCTCTTCATCTTGGGCTAAATCTAGCTGGATATAAATCTAAGAAACCTGCGAATGGTGAAGAGGAAAATAAACCTGAAAAACCAATACAGGTTGTAGGTAACTCAGCGTACTTGGCAAGCTGTATCATAGGAATATTGATGCAGGCAAAAATCATTCATTTCTTAGCTAGAAACAACAAGGATGTAGTAAGTTATATTAGCTTAACATCAGCAGTTCTATTTCTATTTTCAGAATTCGTAAGCTGTTATTATAAGTGCGAAGAATATAAGGAAGTGCATAAAAAATATCAAGAAGCATGTAAAAAATACAAAAAGGGTGATGACGAACTTACGAAATGTGAAGCTGAGCTTGCTAAATGCAAGAAGAATGTTATGTTTAGCACATTCACTTTGTCATTGGGCTTGTTAAGCTTCATATTAAAAAGAATGGAACTTCCAACCATACCAATAGACTTGGGTGGTGGCATAATCTATAATTTCAACTTAACTGTTACGGTCAGTTTGATACTAAGCATAGCATATCTAGTATCAAACATCGATAAGTTTGTCAATCAACCTAATAATGGTACTGATCCTTCTACTGGACTTGATGACGCTCACCATATTCAGCATAATGGCAGCATTGTAGAAATTAATTATTAGAGATGAAAAGACTTAATTTCTACTGCCAATGCTAGCACTGCTAATTTGCTAACAATATTCCAAAGTGGCAAAGTTTTATTTTCTTGGCTGATGTCATAAAATTCACAGTCAGTGGAATTCAAGCTAGAATATACATCTTTCCTGCTATTACATCGGTATAAGTAACATGTTGGAGTATCTCCTATATAGTATATTAGCGGTTCTGCAGAACTACTTTTAAATATGTCAATAGTTGGTACACCTTCTTGTATAATAACACTATTGATTGCTATTCCTTCTTTTATCTTTTTCATTTTATGACGCTTTTTTTTATTGAGATTTAATATTTCCTTTCCACTTGTTGCTGTTATAATGCCCATTCCATATGTGCCATTGCTTGCTTTGATAAAAACGTAAGGTTGTGTTTTTATTTCATATTCCTCATATTTTTTTTGCACTAGAGATAATATTTGGTCAACTTTAGTCGCTACTGCTCCTAGTGATGAATCATCATTAAAGTCAACTCCATTACAGCTTTCTGTAAGCACAGAAATAAGCCATGGATCCATTTTAAATTCGCCACAAAATTCGGACACTAATTTTTGATAGATTTCAAAATATTGAAATTTCTGCCTACTGTGCCAGCCATATAATGGACTTGGCACTATCTCTTGTTTTACGTTTTCTAGTGTGTCTGGAATGTGGCTCGTCATATCACGGTTCAGTATAATAACATCAGGCACAAATCCTGAAGTTGTCTTCAGCAAAGAGTTTTCTTTCACAACAGTTTCATACTGTTCTATTAAATTGTACGTTTCATTATGAAAGAGGCCAATTCTAGTTTCAAAACCTGCGAGTTGCAGTACTTTCTCTATAACAAATACGTTTTCTATATACATTTTATTTCGCGTGTAATTCTCCGGTATTATAAGAGTCTTTTTATATTGTTTTGTTTCAAAATAACTTTTTATTAGTTTTGCTGCTGTTGCTCTTGATGTCTCACTTAGATTGTTGAACCCTGCAGGAAATAAATTAGCGTCCACTGGGGCAATTTTGTAGCTGGAGTTTCTAAGATCTATAGAGCTATAAAATGGCAATGTAAGGCCGTTAAATTTTGCCTCAAACCAATTATTTATACTTTTTTCCAAATCTGGGCGAATTATGTTTTGCATCTACACTTTAAATGTTATAAGAAAAGTACTATATTATAAGTTATAATCTTAATATAATATAACGAATTAAAATAACAAAAAAATGATTCATCATGACAGCAGTAAAATGTATGGTACTACTATACTATCAATTAGAAGAGACAAAAATGTGGTAGTAATAGGTGATGGGCAAGTCTCGCTAGGCCATACCGTTATAAAATCTGGAGCAAAAAAAGTTAGGCGTCTTTCTGGTGATTCCGTAATTGCCGGTTTTGCTGGAGCAACAGCTGATGCATTTACTCTCTTCGAAAGGCTAGAATCTAAACTTGATAAGCACCCAGGACAGTTAATGAGGGCATGTGTTGAACTTGCAAAAGACTGGAGAATGGATAAATATCTAAGAAAATTAGAAGCTATGATGATCGTGGCAGACAAGTCCATTTCATTGGTCATTACAGGAACGGGTGATGTTCTTGAACCTGAAGATGGCATTGCAGCCATTGGCTCTGGAGGAAATTTTGCTTTATCTGCAGCAAAAGCTTTGATTGACGTTGAAGGAATATCAATAGAGGAGATTGCAAAAAAGGCTATGAAGATAGCTGCCGATATATGTGTTTATACAAACCATAATCTAATTATTGAAAAAATAAAGGAGTAATATGTCAAGAACTTTGTGTACCAATTCTTCTGGTCAACCTGTAGTAGGTCAATCTGATAATAATGATGACTGCAATAAAAAAAACGGCCTCTATGAAAATGAAGGTACAGAAAGTAGCAGCATCCAAAGCTCACAAGCTTTATTGGATGATCTACCACCACAGAAGATAGTTAAAGAGTTGGATAGATTTATAATCGGGCAGAATGACGCAAAGCGCGCTGTTGCTATTGCACTCAGAAATCGTTGGCGTCGAAATAAAGTCCCACTTCCACTACGTGAAGAGATTATACCTAAGAATATACTCATGATAGGCCATACGGGAGTTGGTAAAACTGAAATAGCTCGCCGTTTAGCAAAGCTTGCTGGTGCACCTTTTATAAAAGTTGAAGCAACGAAATTTACTGAAATAGGATATGTTGGACGTGATGTTGACTCGATAATACGTGATTTGGTTGATGCAGCAATAGTTTTAGTTAAGGAAAAAGCACGTAAAGCCTTAACTAAAAAAGCTTTAGGTTTGGCTGAAAAGATAGTAGTCAACTCCATGGTTGGTGAAGATGCAACCGAGGAAAGCAAAAAAGTTTTCAGAGAAAGACTGAGAAATAAGGAATTTGAAGATGGAGAAGTTTCTATTAACGTCAGGGAGAGCAAGGGTATGTTACCCACTTTTGATATACCTGGCATGCCAGGTGGGCAAATTGGTGTGATAAACGTAACAGAAATCGTGGGCAAGATGTTTAATGGGAGCAAAAAAACAAAAACTATTACAGTTAAAGTGAAAGAAGCACGTGAAATATTGATTAATGAAGAAAGCGAAAGGTTAATGGATGAAGACAAGATAATCAAAGAAGCGATTGATCTTGTTAGCAATGAAGGCATAGTGTTTTTAGATGAAATAGATAAAATTGCAGCACGTACAGAAATAAAAGGTGAAGTCAACAGAGAAGGAGTGCAGCGCGATCTGTTACCATTACTTGAGGGAACAACTGTTTCAACTAAGTATGGCCCCGTAAAAACAGACTATATATTATTTATTGCATCTGGTGCCTTTCATTTATCTAAGCCATCTGATCTTTTACCAGAATTACAGGGTAGATTGCCAATTAGAGTGGAACTTAAGGCGCTTACTCAAGAGGATCTAATAAAAATATTAAAGGAACCAGAATCTAGTTTGTTAAAACAGTATATAGCGTTAATGAAAACGGAAAATGTAACACTTGAGTTTACTGATGATGGTATAGAGACTATAGCTGAAATAGCATTTACAGTTAATAGAGAAGTGGAAAATATAGGTGCAAGAAGACTTCATACTGTCATGGAGAAGCTTTTGGATGAAATAAGTTTTATCGCTTCTGAAAAAAATAGTGAAAAATTTGTTATAGATAGCAAATATGTAAGAGATAAACTAGAGTCAATTTCAAAGCAGCTTGATTTATCTAAGTTTATACTTTGATAGAAGCAGTTCAAATTGCTTCTCTAAAGAGACACATTCTTACCACCCAGAAATTTCCACACCATAACCATCTGACAATACGCTTTCATCACATAAACACAGTAAATCATCTAGAAACAAATTTATCGGGAACGTTCAAAAAAGTGTGTCAAACCGCATTTTCAATTCAACTCAATTTTTAACCTACCAGGAAAAAAGATATCAAGTTGAGACATAGTTAAAGCCCAATTAGGCAAAGCAGTAATCCACTTTTGCTCTACCTTTT
>NZ_JAFEVH010000027.1:0-12242 GCF_048054155.1 Wolbachia endosymbiont of Nasonia giraulti | reverse complement strand
CGAAAAAACTCCTTTCTTTCTCTCCACTTTTTCTGGGTAAGGTCAATTCGGAACTCTATTTCTTTTTTACGATCTTTACTTTTATTCTTATTGTTCATATAATATACCCTTCACTAATAATAAATTATTTTTAAATGTTTACTGTTATTTTCTTAGCAGTATTGGCATAAAGCCATAGCTTTTGGGTGAAGTCAAATCAAATTTTCAATTTTTTTTTGTTTATTTTTTTATGAAAAGGTAGAAGATATTAATAGCTGCTAATTTCTTTAAACGATGTTGTCGTAGATTCGTATTTTTATACACCAAAAAGGGTATCTTTGATGTCTCCTACAGCTCCAAACTCATAGCATCCATTTGCCGGCCTTTTAAGGCGCTTTATAGAAGGGTTAATAAAAGATGTACAAAAGGACGTCTAAGGTGCGTAGTAGCATTCTAAAGCCATCTATGGGAGACATTTTTTTCATCAACGCATTCAAAACTTAAAAAAATAAAAAACTTGAACATTTCTTCAGAATTATGTATAATTATTAATGCTTTTTAAGGTTCTTTCTTATGACTTTTTCTAAGTTTCTTGATCCCAAAAATGATGTATCGTTTAAGCGTATCTTCGGTACTGAAAAAAATAGAGATATCCTTATTCACTTCCTCAATGATATTCTTGGCTTTACTGGTAAAAATGAAATAAAGGATATAGAGTTTTTAAGTACTATTCAAGACCCCGATATCGCCGCTAAAAAGCAAAGTATTGTTGATGTTCTCTGTAGAGATTCTACAGGTGCTCAATACATTTGCGAAATGCAGGTCGCTAAAACTAAAGGCTTTGAAAAACGTGCCCAATACTATGCTGCTAAAGCTTACTCAAGGCAAGCTGATAAAGGTGACCAGTATCATAACCTTAAGGAAATTATCTTCATTGCTATAGCAGATTGTGTACTGTTTCCTAATAAATCTGAGTACAAATCAAAGCATACTATTCGAGATGAAGACACTAATGAGCATGATCTAAAAGATTTCTATTTTATATTTATTGAGTTGCCAAAATTTCCAAAGAATAAGGAAGATCAGTTGGAAAATATAGTTGAAAAATGGGTTTATTTTTTTCGATATGCAGATGAGACTAGTGAAGAAGAGCTGGAAAAAATAATAGGTAGTGATGTAATAATTAAAAAGGCCTATGAAGAGCTAAATAGATTCAACTGGTCAGAAAAAGAATTTATTGCCTATGAACAGGAAATAAAACGTATTCTTGATGAACAGGCTGTCCTCGCTCAAAAACTTGATGATGCTACTGAAAAAGGTAGAGAAGAAGGTAAAGAAGAAGGCATCCAAATCGGACATGAAAAAGGCAGAAAAGCAGAGAAAATCGAAGTGGCAAAGAACTCACTTAAGGCCGGTGTCTCTATTGATGTTATCGCTCAAATTACCGGCCTTTCGATAGATGAAATTCAAAAATTAAGGAATTAATACTTTACCTTGACCTCTAGCTTGAGTTAAATGACATTGAACAGAAGTATTATTTAGATAACTTTTAGGCTCCAAGCTTATTTGTTGTTCTTTTACGTCACTCACTTCTAATCTGCTTAACATTTGTTGCATTAATTGATTTATTACTGGGTCTATTCTTCTATTAAATTCAGCCATAAACTTATCAAACTTTTTCGGACTTAATCTACCGGGATCTCCGGGTTCTCTACCAGGCAATGCTTCCTCTGCGTATGATTTTAAAATCCCTGAAATTTCATTAAATTCACCACTCCTAATTTTTTCATTAATCTTCTCAAATAATTTCTCAAAATTAATATCTAAGCGGTGCATTTTTATACCACCTTTCGATTCAGCTTGCTTCTCTAATACTTCCTTGAACGACTTTATAATATCCGATGTGTAAAAAAGAGCCTTTACAGGATTAACATCAGAAAACTTAGGAAGAGGACACTTTTTATCTAGAAAAGCTTGTAACAAGAAAAACATCAAGCTAGCATTATTACTCGCACAAACTTCACGACTAAATTGGCTAGTATATTGGATATTTGGGTTTCTTACTGTATCAGAATGATTGGAGCTACTTCCTGCTGTACCAGAACGGCTAGAGCTATTTTCTGAAAATGAAGGCAACGCAGCCCTTAAAGGGGAAGAGATAAACTGAAAAACACCTTTAACAGCATCTATCCATGAAGACGGCTTACTTGCTCCGCTTGTAGCTCCTATTTTGTTATAGCCTATTTCGTCACTTTGCGATGAATTGTCTGATGCATTATCATAAGATAGATCACACTTAGCTTCTTTTGTAATACTATATTGTACATCACGCTTCTTGCGAGTAGATCCACAATCCTCAATTTTCCATTGACATGGACTATCTTTGCCCCTGGCCTCCAAGTAAATACTCTCCTTCTATCCCTATCATGGCTAAGATAATCACTAGCAGGATATAAATACTCATTACTATAGTAAACACTTTTAATACATACCTCCGATGAAAATACTGCATTCTTTACTGACTCTGGTAATTCTCCTTTTATCCTTTCAAGCTCAGATTTTTTTTCCGAATGAACATTATGGTAATTACTCATCTCCATAATTCTTTTTACATAACGGGCTAACCTAAACTCCGCATTTTCTACACCTTTAACTTCAATACTAGCTCCAATATTGAGAAGATTTGTAACTTCACTAACATTCCCACTTTCTACAGCAGCAAATAAAAGTCTATCATACTCACTTTGCTTTGGTCCTAAAAAGTTTACTACTTCTGACTGACGAGAGGTATTTGCTACATCTAAAGGTTTTCCACCATCCTTATTTTTAGCTCCAATGTTAGCCCCCTTATCTATAAGAAATCTAATTATCTCTAAATGACCTCCTTCAGCAGCCCTATGCAAAGATGTGTAACCATCACTATCTCTAGCTTCAATATTAGCCCCTTTCTCAAGAAGTTCTCTAACGTCACTAAGGCGTCCTGCTCCTGCAGCACTAACTAATAAATCATCATTGTTTAAAGTCATTTGTCCCTCCACATTTATAAAAACTTACCTAACTTAACTAAGCAATCACACTATAACAAGCCACTCTTACCCTGAGCTTTTTTCTTTCCTCAAGCAACACAGAAAGGACCATCTTCCCTCAAACAAGAATTCTGGAATGCCCTCACATAACATAGCCCGCTCACAAAAGTAAAATTACCTTAGCCATCACACACTTACATACCATAAAAAATTAGTAATCTAATGTATTTCAGGAATAGTACTCCACTTTTAAAACTTGTCAACCCCTAATTTAAAATTTTTTTGAAATAATTTTTGATGAAAATTTTTAATGAATTACTATTAATTTAATATTAAATATTACTAAGAACCTAAATAATACAACCACTTTCAGCAATAAAAATCAGCTAGCATGAGAAGATTTTTTTGGAAATCGATTGGTCTTGCAAATATGCTTAAAATCTTCGTTTCAAGCCCTGGATGTAAATTTATTTGCCTTTTTTTGACTATTTGGGGTTCCTTCTCTATCTCTTGGTGTTAAAAGTTCAAATGAATCTGCACTTGTACGTAAAGCCTTTGCATTTCTCCCATTTTTTCTATTATTTTCTTCACTTTCAGCCAATAAGTGGTTTTCTATTTCACCTTTTTATATCAATTTATTACTTTCTTTTTGATTTGACACACTTTTTTGAACATCTCTATTGTGGAACAAACTTTCTCTTGGTTCTCCAATTTAGACACATGAGCAAAGATTGTGAGCTTTCTCCTCTTACTTCAAAAACCAATATCTTCTTTAATATGATTACTTCTATGTACTTACTAAATTAGGCTACTTAAATTCCTTAGGCAGGTTATAAACGGATACCTTTGCTGAGCTTTCAAAGCTCTTTATAGAGGTAGGTGATTCTAATGTTCCAGGTACGTCATCATAATCAGATAGTTGCGTAGAAATTGAATTCGTCCTAATACCCTGAGATGTACCTTCTTGAAAATGAAGTAATTTATTTTCCAACTTATCTCTTGCTTCTCTAAAACTGTCCAATTTTTTTTGCAAGCTAACACTTTCTTCTTTATACTTTGAAAGTGTTAAATCGATAAAATGATTACACAACACTATTAGACCTGTAGCACTAGAAAATAACAACAAGAGAGGATGAATGGTAACACCTGGCATATCTCCACTTCTTGCATCATGAAAATTTTTATACATATTAAGACAAGAGCCAAAAGCTGCAGAGCATACAAAAGCAAGTTTTGTTCTGCACAGGAAATACTCGACTTGCGCTAATTTTTCATTGCAATGTGCTAATTCTTTACGCAAATCATTAATTTTATCACTATAATACCTAATAAACAATTGTTTTGTTTCTTCATTATTAACATATTTCCATGCTCTGTAAGATCTTCCATCTATGAGCTCAACGTTTACATGCTCTGATTTTAGAAGCGCACTAATTGCGTTACTACTTCTAGAACGCACAGCTTCATGTAGAGGTGTGTAATCGCTTTTAACATCTTTCCTTCTGTTAATATTTTCATAAGTTAAATACTTGAAAAGAGCCGAAATACATTCTGGGTCATTACCTTCAATAGCCAGAGTAATTGCATCTTTTCCGTCTTTATCCTTAGAATTAATAACTTTAGAAAGCGGCTTTTCATTTTCTTGCTTATCTTCAAAATACTTGCACTTATACACCTTATTCGAACGATATGGCTCCTTAAGAATACACAAAAGTTCTTTTACAAGATCAACCTGATTTTCTTTAATAACCACATGCAAAAGTGTGTTTTGATTTTCCTCATCTTGTAACAGTAAAACATCATACAAATAAGCATTTTCATGTAGATAACTAATCTCTTTATTGAAACGTGTTTTATCTATACCTTCTCTTCCTCCTTTACAGATACTGAAGAGTCGTAAACTACCTTCCAAAGCATTGTGATCAATTGCAGAGGCACGTTGCCTTCTGTATAAAATTGGCGCTCCTTCTACGCAAACACTTCCGAAGTAACGAGCAATAGGGGAATGGATACATGCACTTAAAAAATTAGTAAGAGGGTTACAAGTGTTCACACCATTCCTACCTTCAAGCAGTCTAACTACATCTAATTTATTATACGAATCAGCATAATATAAAGGATCCCGATCATAACAGTCCTTAGCATCAATTATAGCATCACATTCAAGAAGAAGTTTAGCTACATCTAAATGACCTTCCCTAGCAGCATAATGTAAAGGTGTTCTAGCTTTTTCATCCATGGCCTCAACTTTAGCACCTTGGCTTATAAGAAAGCTAACCATACCCTCTCTATTGTAGTAAGCAGCATAGTGTAGAGGAGCTATACCCAAACGGTCTTTAGCATTAATTATAGAATCATGGTCAAGAAGAAGTTTAGCTGCATCTAAATGACCTTCCCCAGCAGCATAATGTAAAGGTGTTTTATCTTCTTCATCCATGGCCTCAACTTTAGCATCTCGGCTTATAAGAAAGCTAACCACATCCTCTCTATTGTAGCAAGCAGCATAGTGTAGAGGAGTCATACCAAAACGGTCTTCAGCATCAATTATAGCACCACGGTCAAGAAGAAGTTCAGCTACATCTAAATGACCTTTCCCAGCAGCATAATGCAAAGGTGTTTTAGCTTCTTTATCCACGGCCTCAATTTTGGCATCTTGTTTTATAAGAAAGCTAACCATATTTTTTCTATTGTGGTAAGCAGCATAGTGTAGAGGAGCCATACCAAAACAGTCTTCAGCATCAATCATAGTACCACGGCCAAGAAGAAGTTCAGCTACATCTGAATGACCTTCCCTAGCAGCATAATGTAAAGGTGTTTTTCTACTATCATCTTGAACGTTAACCTTAGCATTTCTACTGAGAAGAAGTTTAAGGACATACAAATTACCCTTACAAGAAGCTACACACAAAGGCGTTTGATTGTTTATACCTTTAGCCTCAATATTAGCACCTCCATCAAGAAAATCACTAACCTTTCTAATATCTTTTCTTTCTATAGCAGAAAATAAATATTTATCTAGCTTTGCTCTCAAAAAGTTTGCTACTTCTGTGTTACCAAGCTCATTTACTATGCGTAAAGGTGTCTTAACATTATTATCCTTAGCTAAAATGCTGGCACCTTGATCAACAAGAAATCTAACCATATCGTATTGACCTGCACTAACAGCATAGTGTAGAGGTGTCCAATTTTGGTCACATCTAATGTCAATATCAGCACCAATACTAAGAAGAAGTTGAGCTACATTTACACTATTTTTACAGGCAGCCCAGGACAGCAAAGGCAACTTATCTAAAAGTTCACGATTAACATTATATTTATCAATATGTTGATCAATATATTCCTCCAACCGTTTAAAGTCGTCATTTTCTATAGCATGCGTAAAATCCGTTGTAAGGCTCGTTTGATCTTTCATAAACTATATAAAAAAAACTATTTTCCTACTCAGTACAATACTCCATTTTTAAAACTTATCAACCCCTATTTAGAAATTTTTTATGGAATAATTTTTGATGAAAGTCTTTAATATATTGCTACTAATTTAGCAATATATACTGTTAAAAACCTAAACAATATAACCATTTCCAGCACCCAAAACCAGCAAGCGTGAGAACAATTTTTCTTGGAATCGGTTGGTCTACCATATGTACCATACGAACTTTTTAATATAACAATTTAACTATACGCTAAAACTAGCTATATTAGCCCATTTCATCCATATCTACATACGAACTTTTTTGCCTAAGCTTATTGAAATAATTTAAATCTTCTATTTTTATAACCTTATTTTTACGCGGCTTGTTCTCACAAATATACGACCTTTTTTGCAATCTTAGGAAGAGTCAATAATTCAATTCCTTATAACACTAGCTAGCATGGTATCTTCACTAAAATATTTTTTTAAAAAGTTAGTTGACTTATAAATAATTCTCTACTAATACTAGCATATGTTTGTTTATTCTGCTGAAGTGGCTCCGCAGGTTACTGTATAAGCTTCAGCAGTTTTTGTACTCCTTTAAAGCATCATATTCCTATATATTAAATATAGCTGGTGTTCTCAATTTTGTTGATCTATAGTAAAATTGGCTAAAACTTCCAGTAATAAACAACTTTTAACCTAGCAGTACTCACCATAAAAACTTAACAAAAATATGAGTAGTAAAAAGATTATGTTGAAATTAACTTGACACATACTACACATTCTATATAATATATTCTATATCTAGAGCTAGGAGGTAATATGGATACAGGGTCAGTAAAATATATTGCAGAACCTATCAGTGAACAAAGCAAACACACTGATGAGCAAAAACTGAAGTGTGACCTAAGTGCTGGACAAGAGTTTTCAGAAATAGGTAGCCCAAAAACAGAAGCAACTGGATTACCAGTAGATAGTTATTATGAATTCATTAAGCGAGATTTATTTTCGGCTGATAGAAGTTTGATAGATGATAAAAAATACTTAGAGGATTTAATAGATGAGTGGCTTATTCATGCACCTAACTTAGGACTGGAAGAGAGTCAAAAAAAGTTAAATCAAAAATTACTCAATAGTATTATAAAAGATTTTAATATGGGAAATTATGACTCATTTTCAAATCTTAAGCAGTTTTTAGAAAGTAACGAGAAAAATAAAGACCTGAAGTACGTTCTTAATCTAAAAAGAGGGCATCTAGGAACAACAATATTGAACGTGTTTCTCGAATACGACGAAATTATTCCTTCTCTTCTCAAAGCTGGTGCTGATCTAAATATGCAGGATAATAAAGGTAAAACACTTTTGCATGATACTGCTATTTATTCTAGTGGATATGAAGATCTTGGGTATCTCTTAGATGCAAAAGCTGATCCAAATATACAAGATGAAAAAGGTAACACACCTTTACACTATTATGCTGCTAAGTGTAGTGATCAAAGCAGAAAAACTATGGATTTGCTCATAAGCAAAGGAGCTGATTTAAGCATAAAAAATAACGATGGAAAAACTCCACTGCAAGTTGCAATTGATAATGACAACATTATAGGATGTTTATTAACTAATAGTCAAAAAAAATTAAGAGAGCAACTAGGTAAAATGCTTCTCGCTACAAGTTCTGATGAAGATTGGGATAATGCTTATGATCCAGAGGTTGAAAATCTAAGAAAGTTTTTAAATCAATATGAAAATGACAACGACTTAAAGATAGTTTTAAATGTTAAGGATGATAGTTCAGTACTTCTTGATTCGCCATCTCGTCAATTTCCTAATGTAAAAGCCTTGCTCTTAAAAGCAGGAGCAGCTGATTTTATAGGTAAAAAACAAGACAATTATGAAAAATGCGATAGTTTTTTATCAGAGATTTATCAAATAAATTACCTTGCTAAACGCAATGAGTTTTTAAGTAAGGTAGTAAAAGCTAAAAGCATGATTGAATTACAAGAAGTTGTAAATGAGATTATAGCTTCTGGAATGAGATTAAATTTTGCTAAAGACAAAGATTATTACTTTGCAGATCACGTACTAGAAAAAATTGCTCAGCTAGAAGGAAGCTATGGAATTGCCAGTGATATAGTATGTACATTAATATCAAGAGGAGCAAAGTTAAAAAGGTCAGAAAGTTTAAAAGTCATTGATACAATAGAATTAAAGTTCAAAGCTCATAAGGCTAATATGATCAGTGCTCATTTAGAGTATGTTAGTAATACTGAGGAATTTTTTAGAATTGCAAAGGCTGCTACCAGCGGTCAACTATATGATGGAAAAATCGATAATAATGTATTTTACTTAGAATACTCAGAGGATAGTATAATAGATGTTGCAAGAATCACGGATAGAACAAGAAATCTGGAACTAATTCAGGAATCATATAGAAGGGATATAATAAAAATTGGCAAAAGTAAGATGGAAATTATAACCGAAAACGGCATAAGGTATTACACAGATCTTACAGAAGGCAGCGATATAGTATTAACTTTCTATACTAGTTTGGGAAATATAGACCTTAGACTGTATCCTGACATACAGGATAAAAGCAAGATTATAGTAGAAGTGAGTAATAGAGAAGAAATATTAGAAAAATTCAAAGGTCGCGAAGAAGAGTTAGGCAATGATTGCGCGCTCGGTGGCTACTCGGTCTACAATGCTATTGAACAGGGATATTTTGAAAGGTCTAGAAAATTAATGCGTCCTGAAGTAATAAGCGAGTCTAACAACAAATGGACAGAACGTGAAGAGTTAAGAAGGGATTCTATGGAGGAAATTGCTAGAAGGCATAAGTTATTACAAGATTTACGCAATATTGAGTCTAATATTGTACAAAAGGAGAAGAATTTTGACATAAAAACTTACCTGATAGACATCTTTAAAACTTTATCTAGGTTCTATGAAGAAAAAGGGGATATTTCTAAAACAGACTTAGCTAAAGCAGCAGAAAAGGAAAGTAAAAAATTGGGGTTAGAAGGTAAATACAACTGGAGTAAGATTTTTGGTTTAGAGGAAGAAATTATTGAAAAGGTAGAAAAACAAGGTGATAAAGAGCAAAAATCAAACATACCTGATGACTTCTATTTAGGGCACGCAATCAATAATGGAAGCTGTTTTTTTGATTCATTCAGGCAAAGTCTAGAACAACAGAAGGGAATCAAAGTTACTGTAGAGCAGTTAAGGAATGAGTGTAAGAGATTTGCGCAAGACAATCCTCCAGAGTGGTTTATAAGTAAAATTGGCAATGACTTTGATGAGGTTGAAAGTGAGCTCGTAAATCGTGGAATTACGTGTAACCAATATATCAATAGCATTGGAAAGAATGAATTTTGGGGACGTTCCGATATCGAGGGCAGAGTACTTTGTGATAAGTATGGTGTGAAATTGCATGTTGCAGAAAGTAACCCATTGCACACTATTGATAAGCAACAAGATCCGTTCTTGCATCAGTTAATAGATAGCTCAGGATCAAAAGCAGGTAAGATAGATTATAGTCACAATAGTGCCTTACATATGGTAAATGGAGGCCATGATCATTTTCAACCACTACTTTATAGAAATAAGGCCTTGGCAAAACAAACGCAAGAACAAAAAGATTCCTTATGCTATTCAAGCTTGCCAAGCTGTAGTATGGATGAGTTAAAAATAGAAAAAGCCAACATAAGGCACTGCTTGTAAGTAGACCATAGCTTTGTATATGACTTGTTACACAACAATGAAGGGGAAAGTTTATTTATTAAGTTAAAAAAGAAATTATTTTACTTAAAAAACTTACTTAGTGCTTATGAATTTTCAAGTACACTTTCAGATTCAAAGAGGCTATAGATTGCTCGACATGTACTACTTCGTGGAGTTGTGTGCTGAAGTTTAGAGTATTGCTTTTTTTGATGTTTACAGAATTTTCCTCCAAATCTACTATTAAAATATGCAGTTAAAGTTGGATACATTTTTTATCACTATTGCATCTGATATGCTAAAATCTTCATTATTTATATTGATATTTTCGCATAATTGATTCTGTAACATTGACTTACTTTTCTATATCAATTTCAACATCTTTTTGTGTGGCCCTTTTCTGTTGCTTTTATAAATCAAGACCATAGAATTTCTCCCTTTGCTCACTCCACAGCATCGGTATTTCTTTTAAATCAACTAACTTCAAACCCCTTGGCTGCCTCCCATTTACTATATCTTCCTTAATCTTTGGTGCTAAATAATTTAATCTTAAAATTTGCTGTATACGTCTTGTACCTACGTTTATTTTCTTACTCAGCTCTTTCACACTTCTATATTTTCCTTCTTCCAATTGCCGTTTCCAGGAATGGGCTCTCACCACTGCCTTCAATAGTGCATTATTTGTTTTACCTTCTGGTTCGATTACTATGCATTTGTTTCCTTTCTTCTTCATTGGTATAAATTTTTCCTCTGATTCAGAACACACTTCTATTCCATCTTCTTTTACCATTACTCCCTTTATTAATTTTTTCATTGCTTCTTTCTGTTCTCTGAAGCTTAAATTTTCTCCATCCCCATATAAGCATTCGGCTCTTTTCATCACTTCTTTTTCTATTTCCCCAGCTACTATAGTTCGATTTACTGATTCACAATTCTTCCCCCTTAAGTGATTGTTGCATACGTAATATCTATACCTTTTGTTCTCTTTTTTTGAGTATGTCAGAGTCATATTTACATCACAGCTCTTGCACTTGATTATTCCCTTTAGCAGTGCTTCCTCATATTTTGCTTTTCTATATGGCTGATTACTTATCAATTCCTGCGCTTTTTGCCATTTTTCTTCTTCTATTATCGCTTCATGCTTTCCTTTATACTGTTTCTCATAATGCCTGATTTTTCCCATATATATTGGGTTTGTTATTATTCTCCTCACTGTTGCCTTTTTAAAGATATCTGATTTTGCTTTCGTTCGATATCCTTCTCTGTTTAACTCTCTTGCCAATTCTGCCATTGACTTCAGCTCCATATACCTCTCAAATATATGCTTTATTATTTTTGCTTCTTTTTCATTTATTATTAATTCCTTTTCTTTTACATCATAGCCAAGCGGTGGATTTCCTCCCATCCATAACCCTTGTTCTTTCGATGTTGCTATTTTATTTTTTACTCTCTCTACTATCATTTCTCTTTCTAGTTGTGCCGCCCCTGATAGCACTGTTTGTACAAATTTTCCCATTGGCGTATTATTGTCGAATATTTGTGTTACTGCTACAAAACTTATCCGGTGCCTTCTAAAAAATGATGTTACTTCTATGCAGTCCTTTGTTTCTCTTGATAACCTATCTAGCGTATATACTACTACACAGTCGACTTCTCCTACCTTTACATCTTCAAACAATTCCTTTATCGCTGGTCTATTCAAATTACTCCCTGAGAACCCTCCATCATCGTACTTTTTTGCCAATGCTACCCACCCTTCTCGGCTTTTTATATACTTCTCACATACTACTCGCTGTGCATCTAAACTATTAAACTTTTGTTCTAGCCCGTCTTCATTTGATTTTCTCGTATATATCGCGCATCTTACCTCTTTCAGCATTCTTTCTCCTTATCTCTCATTCCAAATAGGAGCGGTCCATTATAACTCATTCCCATTATTTTGCCGGCTACTGCTGATAATGACGTATAAAACTCTTCTTTATAGATTAAACCCTTATCTGTTACCATTACCGCATGCGTCTCTTCCCCTCTTTCTAATATTAGCTCTGTTCCCTCTACCATACGCGTCAAGTTAAGAGATTGTGAGCAAATTTAGAGAGGTT
>NZ_JAFEVH010000026.1:0-12554 GCF_048054155.1 Wolbachia endosymbiont of Nasonia giraulti | reverse complement strand
AATACTTTATTATACCTTTATCATTTACTTTAGGAAATACTATAGTATAAGTTATGCGAAAGTTCAAGTAGATAATGTGGTTGAAGAGCTACGGAAACTGAATGATTATTCTATAGGCATAGAGATTGTAAACACAGGGCTTGAGCCTTTTCCAGAAGAGCAAATGAAATCTGTCAAAGATCTGATTTTGTACCTCATGAAGCGCTTTAAGATTAGAAAAGATATGATATTTAGTCACGCTGAGATAGGTACTATAGTGTACAACTCAGCAATTGAAGGTTACGCAATGCGTAAGCCTGATCCACATAAGTTATTTGATTGGGAGTTATTAGAGAAAAGTGGTATCGGATTGCATATAGGTGATAGAATCAGTCCTCAAGACGCAGAACAAAAAGTAAATGAGGTTTTGTATAAGGTAGGCGATAAGAGTGAAAATATTTTGAAATTAAAAAAAAGGTTAAACGGTTTTTTTTATAAAATACTGCCTTGGAACGATAGGAAAGGTAATATGATTTTTCCTGACAATAATGCTGATTACTCAAATGAGTTTGATGAGAATTTTGCTTGGGTTATCAATCAGTTTTCAATGCACCACTTGCCGAAAGAAATTAGAAAAGACTTGCCTCTAAAATTAGAACAAGAAGATATTTTGCCTGAATTTTTAGTTAAGTATAGTAATCTTATTTTTAGTGAATTCTTATCTTTAAGTGATAAAACTAAATTAAGCTTAAAGCCACCATTTTTGAATGAAGAGGATTATAAGCATTTATTATCTTCTCTTGCAGAATATGAAAATAATATTTCTTCTGATGCATTTGCTATGCTCATGTACAAGATTAAGCTATATTATGACTCTTATCTAAGATACAATATAAGATCTTCACTTTATATTCCATTTAGACTTAATTCATTTGAAAAGCTAGATATTTTAAAGAACGAAATATTATCTTTTAAGTCTATAAGCCCTGAAAAGGCTATAGAAGTTTCGAATTTAATTAATGGATTTAGGTCAGAAGTTTTATCTGATTTCCAAAACTTTGAGAAGCAGTGGTTTCAAGAATTTAAGGACACTTGGAAACAAAAATTTATACCGAATATGGAAAAGCAAATGTCTTGGACTGCGTTGCATGAAACTGTGTTGGAATATTTAGAAGAGGCGAAGAAAGAAGTCTAATGAGTATTACGATGGCAAGATGAATGGGCAGAGAAAAATAAAGGACTGGTTTCACGTGCATCTGGAAGGATACAAAAATTTCTAAATGAGATTAATATAGTATTGGGATGACAGAGTTTAAAAAATAAGTTACTTTTTTTTATTTTTGGTAAAAAGTAGTCTATGGGTATTAAAATTGCACCTTCTATACTTTCAGCAGACTTTGCAAAATTAGGAGAGGAAGTAAAAAGAATTAGCGACTTGAATGTAGATTATATACACATAGACGTTATGGATGGAAATTTTGTTCCAAATATTACAATAGGTCCGAATGTTATCTCTGCGATACGTAAATATAGCAATCTTCCTTTTGATGTACACTTAATGATTAAATCTCCTGGTAACCATATTGAAAGTTTTATAAATGCTGGTGCTGATATTATCACTATACATGCAGAAGCAGAGATACATCTTGAGAGGCTAGTAAGAAAGATAAAATCATGCAAAGACATAAGTTATACAAAAAAAACAATACAAGTTGGAGTTTCAATTGTTCCTTCAACTTCTCCAAGCGTGCTTGAATATATAATACATGAGCTAGATATTGTACTAATTATGACAGTCAATCCTGGATTTGGAGGACAGGAGTTTATTCATTCGCAGTTGAGTAAGATATCTACCGTGAGGAAAATGATACAGGACCGTAATCTTAAAACACAAGTTTCAGTAGATGGTGGAGTTAACTTTTCTAACGCAGCTGATGTAATAAAAGCAGGTGCAAATATATTAGTTGCTGGATCAGCAATATTTAAAGCTGAAGACGTGAAAAAGACTATAAACGATCTTAAAAATCTTTCGTTATAACCCTACAGATAACACAAACCATTTTTGTTATCTTGTCAGTTTTAAAAATTCCTATTATCCCAGTGTTTCGACACTGAGACAATAGAAAGTAAGTTCAACCTCAATAGAAACCTGATGACGAGTCATTATTACCAAATTTTGGTCTGTTTCTATTACTAAAACCAGAACGAGGACGAGTAGGTCTATTACTATGATAATTATCTCCAGGTTTTTTATTAAACGAGTTGTTATAATAATTATCCCTATTATTTAAACCATCTCTCCTTTCTTCATTGTAAAGCTTACCTTCAAAAAATTCACCTGTTTCTTGATCAACACGACGTCTTGATAATTTTGGACATCCACCTTTTTCAAAGTCAATTATCAAAGCTTTGAAGGTATCACCCTGTTTAAGTATATCCTCAATGGACTCTACATGTTGATTAGCTACCTCGCTTATATGCATTTTTCCTTTTCTTCCATTAAGAAGTTCTAACTCTACAATAGACTTCTCTATCTTTACAACTTTAGCATCAATTATAGAACCTTGTTCTAGCTCTGTTATTGAATCAATCATCATATCCTTTGCAGCTTCAGCTTCAGTACTACTAATGGCAAAAACAGAAACTTTACCGTCATCCCCTATTTCAATTTTTGCATTACTTCTTTCACATACACTGCGTATATTTTTTCCTTTAGCACCAATAGCTGCAGAAATTTTATCTTTATCTATATAAAACGATAACACTCTTGGTACATGATCTTTTATATCCTTACGATGTTCTGAAATTACTGCATTCATTTTTTCTAAGATATGTAATCTTCCGACTTTTGCTTGTTCTAAAGATTTTTCAACAATTTCAAAGCTTATACCAGGAATTTTCATATCCATCTGCAGTGCTGTAATCCCTTCGCTAGTTCCTGCTACTTTGAAATCCATATCACCAAGATAGTCTTCATCGCCCAGTATATCAGAAAGTATTATATGCTCATTTTTGTCTTTGATGAGACCCATAGCAATTCCTGCAACGGGAGCCTTTATTGGTACACCTGTATCCATTAATGCAATGGAAGTTCCACAAACTGTTGCCATAGAAGAAGAACCATCAGATTCCATAATCTCAGATACTACCCTTATTGTATAAGGAAATTCAGATTTATCAGGTAAAACAGGATGAATTGCTTTCCAAGCAAGTTTACCATGACCAATTTCTCTCCTTCCTGGTGCGCGTATAGCAGAAGCCTCTCCAACAGCAAATGGAGGAAAATTATAATGCAACATAAAATGTTCACGTCTATCCCCTTCAATGTCATCCACAATTTGCTCATCTTGTGTAGTACCAAGAGCAGTAACAACTAGTGCCTGAGTGGTACCCCTTGTAAATAGCGCAGAACCGTGAGTCTTGGGTAGAATGTCAGCCTCAATTTCTATCTGGCGTATTTCATCATACTTACGGCTGTCTATCCTCACACTTTTCCTTCTAATCATTTCACGCACTAAAGATCTTTCAAAGCTTTTTACTGCATAAGTAATTAACTTTTCGTCTTTTCCAGCCTCTTTAAGAGTATTCAATATATTATTCCTGACTACTTCTAGAGCTTGAACTCGCTCTTGTTTTACTGTTTTTGAATATGCTTCTTCAAAGTCTTTTCGATATTTTTCAAGTTCTTGAGTTATATCTGATATATCAACAGGAGCAAAGCTTTCAGGTTTATTGCCTACTGTATCAGCAAATTCTTTTATAAGCTTAATAACAGGTTGAAGATGTTCATGGCCGAATTTTATTGCACTCAAAACATTTTCTTCAGAGAGCTCTTTGACTTCCGATTCGACCATTAAGATCGAATTTTCATCACCAGACAAAAACAGATCCAAGTTGCTTGCTTTCATCTCTTGAACGGAAGGATTGAGTATATAATTGTTATTTTCATCACAACCGACCATAACTCCAGCTATAGTAAAGTGGAAAGGAACACCAGAAATTGCAAGAGCTGCGACGGTACCTATCAATGCTGGTACTTCAGGAGAATTGACCGTATCGTAAGTTAATAGATTACATACTACACTAATTTCATCATGAAAACCTTCAGGAAATAACGGTCTTATACTTCTATCTATTACTCTTGAAATTAAAGTTTCTCTATCAGATGGTTTTCCTTCTCTTTTGAAAAAACCACCAGGAATCTTACCCATGGCATAACTTTTTGCAATAAACTGCACATTTAAAGGGAGAAAATCAACACTTTCTTCCTTCTTTTTTCGTACAACAGTGACTAAGATAGAAGTATCTCCATAATTTACAACTACTGAACCATCAGCTTGACGTGCTATTTTCCCAGTTTCTAAAGATAAGGTACGCCCCTCCCAATCTATAGATTTCTTTATAATTTCAAACATACAAAATTCCTCGATTATTTTCTAATGCCTAACTTCTCTATTAACTCTTGATAGGCTTCATTACCAAATTTACGTTTTATATAATTTAAGTGCTTGCGCCTTCTACCTATCAATACAAGTAAACCGCGCTTAGAATTATGGTCATGCTTATGCGTTTTAAAATGCTCAGTTAAATTACTGATTCTCTCGGTTAAAATTGCACACTGTACAAAAGATGAACCTGTATCATCTTCTTTAATTGCATATGTACTAATCAAACTTTTTTTCTTTTGGGATGTTATTGACATCTAAACCTCATTTCAAAATATTAAAAACACGAACAGGCTTCACATAACCATGAGTAAAACTGCAAATTGCAATGGGCACATCACCCACTGTCGTACAAAAAATATCATAATTCTTTAAACCACGCAAGTTATTTAATATAATTTCTTGACCTTTTCTGATTTTCTCCGCCTCCTCTAAGGAAATTTCAACTTTGAACATCGATTTTAAAGCAGATTCAATGGGGATGATGAAACTTTTTGTATTACCTCCATCATCTTCTGCCATCCCACCTCCCTCTGTCATCCCAGTGTCAAGCACTGGGATCAAGCTTATTGCATCACGAACATTGTTTTTGACATATGCTCCTAGAATCTTTTGTCCATTACATGATTTGTAAGTATTTGTATATCTGGATCCCAGTGTCTGGGCACTGGGATGACATCCTACTGGTAAGTCCGAATTGCAATGTTTATGCAATTGTGCAGTTTGCTCGACTGTTACTGATTCATCTTCCTTGAAATCACCTACCATAGTTCTTCTTAATTTTGTAATATGTCCAAAGCAATTTAATTCAATTCCAAGATCTCTTGCAATTGATCTCACATATACACCGCTACCACAGATCATAGAAAAATCGGCACTATTATTTATGGTGTCCAAAAATATCATCTTCAGTTCGTGTATTTTGACTTGTCGAGGTTTTATATTTACCTTTTGCCCACTTCTTGCTAATTTATATGCTCTTGCTCCCTTGATTTTCACTGCTGAAAATTGAGGAGGAGTTTGTGTTATCTCACCAATAAAATCCTTAATCACACAATTTATTTGGTTATATTCAGGTTTTATAGTGCTAGTTCTAATAATATCACCATCTAAATCGTCCGTAGTTGTTTGCTTTCCCCATTTGATTGTGAAATTGTATGCCTTTAAGTTACAAGATAAATATGGTATAGTTTTTGTTGCTTCACCAAGAGCGATCGGTAATATACCTGAAGCCAAAGGATCAAGTGTTCCCAAATATCCGGCTTTTTTTATTCCAAAAATCCTTTTAACTTGGGTTACAGCTTGTGCAGAGCTAATTCCTATTGGTTTATCGAGATTCAGCCAACCATGTTTCATACGTTTAATTATATACAACTGATAACAGTTTAGCTTGAAATATATACTTTATGTGAAAAGTAGCTTGACCAACATGCATTATTAATACACACTACTTAATCTTTTTATTAGCCTTATTATAAGGGGACTATTATGACTATAAAAAACGTATTGAAGTGGGAAAACACTGCACATATAACAAAAATGAGTATTGAAGGTTTAGTTGCAACTGCATCTTTAGCAGCAGCAATAACAACATTATTGATTGCTACTAAAGTAATTGCTGGACCTGCATCTTTAGCACTTATTGCTAGCCCTGCTGGAATTGCAGTTCTATTTATTACCGCTGTATATTTTGCCGCAGCAGCTTATGTTTCATATCAGCAAATGTATAAGAATGAAGAAATAAGTGGAGCTAAAACAGGTGCTGAAACAGCAGCTAAGAAAGCTGAAGCAGCTAAAACAGGTGCTGAAGCAGCAATTGAAGCAAAAACTAAAGATTTAGCTACTAAAACTGAATTGGCTGAAAAACTGAATTCAGATAATCTTCGAGAAAAAGTTAAAGAAATTTTACCTACTCTCTTAGTAGATCCTGATGTTGCTACTGTGAATGTTAAAAACGCATTGGCAAACAGTTAATAAATAAATTAGTATGACTGGAGGTAGGTTTTCTACCTCTTTTTTTCTCCTTTCATCTGGATGTGTAAAAGTTACAATAGCCTATCCCACAACTCAACTACATCCTCATCAAAGTCTATTACTTCTGTTTTTTTGAATCGGTAGCAGTTGTTGATGGATTGAATCCCTAAATCTCCTATAAAGGGAGTGGCATCATTACCTAAAATTTTACCACTACGGCAGATTATCAACCTGTCGATTAAATTGTGCTTTAATAATTCTGTAATCAACACTCCTCCACCTTCAACTAATAACCTTGTTATACCAATTTCTGAAACAAGTTTTGATGCCATGTCTTTTAGGCAGACTTTTCGATCTGATGTCATTCCAGTGCTTGACACTGGAATCCAGTTTTCACTACGCAATTGCTTGAAGTTTTCTGGATCCCAGTGTCTGGGCACTGGGATGACACCCTTCTTGGTGAAAGTCGCTCTTATATTACAGCATTCGTACAGTTGAGCACTTGAAGTTGAAATCCATGTTTTTTCTAGATTCCAGTGTCCGAGCACATAATTATACGAACATTGAAATTTGCCGGTGGTGTCATTCCAGTGCTTGACACTGGAATCCAGTTTTTTGATCGAAAATGTTGTATAGTGCACAATCAATTTTCCTGGATCCCAGTGTCTGGGCACTGGAATGACAGGAGGTGTATTAACTATCAAATAATTAATGTCTTTTATTTTTCTCTCTACTTCTTTATTTGCGATTACCCAAGTTGTTACTTTATCTGCAGTTTTTGCAATATTATGCTCTTCCTTCAATTTCCCTTGGCTATCGATAATTAGCCTTATTGGTGATCTATTTTCCAGCCCTGGTAATCTGCAAGTTAAGAGTGGATCGTCACTAACAAGGGTATTGCTGCCAATCATAATTGCGTCATATTTTGCTCTAAGCTCATGTATCCAATTTCTCGTATCCTCACTTGTTATCCATTTGCTATCGCCTGTAAATGTTGCGATTTTTCCGTCAAGAGTTGTTGCGATTTTGCAAGCTATAAATGGTCTATGTAATTCTTTAGTGGTAAAAAAACCGACATTCAGTTCTTCTGCCTCTTTTTGCATAATACCTTGCTCAACTTCAATTCCTGCTTCTTTCAGAGCTTTAATTCCTCCACCTGAAACTCTACTATCTGGGTCAATAGTTGCAATTACTACCCTTTTTATTCCAGCTTTTATGATTTTCGCAGTGCAAGGCCCCGTGACTCCGTGATGACAACATGGCTCAAGAGTGATATATATAGTTGCACCATGAGTTGAATCTTTAGCGTTTTGCAAAGCGACTACCTCCGCATGTGGACGTCCACCGATTTCTGTGTAGCCTTCACTGATCACCATACCGTCTTTTACAATGATACATCCAACAGCGGGATTTGGTGCAACACTTCCAAGACTTTTTTCTGCAAGCTTTAATGCGATCGACATGAAATAATCGTCGGTCATTAGAAAGAAGTCATTTCGTATGAGGTATCAAAGATTCTTCTATGCTCGTGTATGGCAAATCTATCTGTCATACCTGAGATATAATCACATATTATTACTGAACGCTGAGATTCACAAGCAAGCTTGTTCCACTCTATAGGTAATAACCCTGGGTTTTCATAAAAACATTGAAAAAGCTCCTGTACTATACGTTTTGCTTTGTTCATTGTTCTATTCAATTTATAGCTTCTGTATATTTTTTCCATGTTAAATTTTTTCATCTCTTTTGTGGCATTTGCAATTTTTGGTGAAAATGTGACTAGCATTGTATTTAGACCTCTTACATCTTCTACGCTTTTTATTTTGTAGTCTTTAATATTTTTTTTAGTCTGAAAAACGACATCATTTATCATAATCCCTATAGTTTTACTCAGTGATTCATGTATGAGTTTGCTCTGAGACAAGTCTGAATATTCACTCCTTACGTTTTTAAACATTTTGCCAATTAAGGGGACATTAAGCAAATCTTCAATAGTTACTAAATTTGCTCTGAGTGCATCATCAAGATCATGCACACTGTAAGCGATGTCATCGGCAATTGAAGCAACTTGTGCTTCAATGCTTGAAAATTCCTCAAGTTTTAGATCATATTTTTCATTATATTTTAATAATAGCTGATTATTTGTAGAATACTCTGCGTTTTGATCAAGCAAGGGACCGTTATGTTTTGCAACCCCTTCAATCACCTCCCAACTTAGATTCATACCATCAAAATCAGCATGTTTTTGTTCAAGATAAGTTAAAATCCTTATAGCTTGAACATTATGATCAAACTCATACTTCTCATTATCAAGATTCAAATCTTGAACTGATTTCTTTAGAGCATCTTCACCTGCATGACCAAATGGAGGATGACCAAGATCATGTGCGAGCGCTATGCATTCAGTGATATCCTCATTTAAGCCAAGTCTACGAGCAATGGACCTTGCAATTTGTGCAACTTCAAGGCTATGAGTAAGCCGAGTACGATAGTAATCATGTTCATAATTGATAAAAACTTGTGTTTTATATCCTAATTTCCTAAACGCATTAGAGTGAATAATGCGGTCCCTATCACGCTGAAAGCAACTGCGATTTTCATCTTCTGGCTCTTTAAAATTTCTTCCTTTTGTTTTATTTGGAAAGCACGCGTAACTTAATAGAAAATTATTGTTTGACATGTAAAATTTCTACTATAATAGGTTATCAATAATGAACGGTGGTTGTTATGTCAACAGATTACAATATTAGCTTAACTGACAATGCATTAAGGAAAATCCACTCCCTTGTAGAACAGGAAGGAGATGAGAGTTCTATTTTGCGGGTTGCAGTTTCAGGTGGTGGATGCTCTGGCTTCAAGTATAATTTTCTTATGGATCAAATAAGTAAGAAGATGTCTTTGGATGACGATTTTGACGATGATGAAGACGACGATTTTGACGATGACGAAGATAGCGAGGATTATAGAAGCAACTCCAGCTTTAGTGAAAAAGGTAAAGATATAGTAATTAATGATGAGAATGGAAACCCTGTATTAATGGTTGATAATTGTTCAGCGAAATTTTTAAATAACTCAACTATAGATTATACTGAAGATCTAAGTGGTTCTGGTTTTCAAATCAAGAATGCTCTCGCTAAGTCTCGATGTGGATGTGGTAACAGTTTCTCGGTCTAATTCTCCCTCCTGGATCTTTTTATAATATGGGTAGTTGTGTAACACTAGAGCTAGCTTCTGTAAGTAAGAGCTTCAAAGAAAGTCCTGCTATTGTAGAAGATATCAATCTGAGTCTTACAAGAGGGCAAGTAGTTGCATTGATTGGTAGTTCGGGATCAGGAAAAACAACTATACTACAAATTGCAGGTCTATTGGATAAGCCAACTTTAGGTGTAGTGACAGTAGATGGAGTAAATTGTACGCAAGCCAGCAATAAATATAAAACTCATGTAAGAAGAAATTTTCTTAGCTTTGTTTATCAATTTCACTATTTATTACAAGAGTTATCGGTGTTGGAAAACGTTATGCTTCCTCAGCTTATTGCAAGAAAAAGCAAAACTGAAGCAAAAAAAAAATCGCAAGCAATATTAGAGAAATTTGGTCTGGAAAGTAAAGCAAGTAGTATGTTATCTGAAATTTCTGGTGGAGAAAGGCAGAGGGTTGCAATTGCAAGGGGCATTGTAAACTCTCCAAAGCTTTTACTTGCAGATGAGCCAACGGGAAATTTAGACCCAACAAATTCTTTGAATGTATTTTTGCTGTTACATTCATATGTAAAGGAAAATAACAGCTCTATGCTTATAGTAACACACAACTATATTCTTGCAGAAAAAGCAGATCACATTTTTCAGCTAAAAAACCGATCATTAGTAAAGCTGTGAATGGAAGAAACAGTACAATACAAAGCTACCTATAACTTGTACTTATTTAACCAATGATCATTAACGGAGTATAATTCGCACGAAATACTTTCATTGCTTTTTATACACGGACTCTTTAATTTACGCTGTTTACTTAGGAAGCATCCTGACAGCATAAACATCGCTAAAACGAGAAATAATAATTGCCTAAACATAACAAGACTTTTTTTATTTATATTAATACATTCATTTCTCTCATTTGTAAAGTTAGGCATATTCTTTTACCCTTATCTCTTTTTTTACTTTTTTGGAGGAAGTGGCTGCACTGTTTAAGCGTAGTTTTATATAATTATCTATAATTTGAGCTACTTCCTCTTCTTTATCCCTTAAAAAGTGGTTAGTATCGTCTACTATATGGTATTCCATATGGTTATTTTTTACCGAATTTATTAACCTTTGTGCTAATTCTGTTACATCGCTTTCTTCTGAAATTATATCATTATTACTTTGTATTATAAGTCCAGGAACTGGGCAAGGAGAGAGAAAAGAGAAATCGTATTTAGTTGCTGGAAGAGAAAGGGCAACAAAACTTACTATCTCTGGACGGCGCATTGTCAACTGCATAGCTACCCATGCTCCAAAAGAAAAACCGACTATCCAAATTGGAACGTTGTTAGAGTTATGCTCCTGAAGCCAATCAATAGCTACTGCAGCATCAGTTAATTCTCCTATACCCTTATCAAAAGTTCCGGTAGATTTTCCGACGCCACGAAAATTAATTGTCAATGCAGAAAAGTTATTATCGATAAAAGATTCACATATACTATGTATAATCTTACTATCCATACTACCACCATATTGGGGATGGTGATGTAAAATTAGCACAACCGGTGCATTGGTATCTTTGCTTTGATGGTATCTACCTTCTATCTTTTTTGTTGAATTATTTAAAAAGACTTCTACCATGATGACTCCTAATAAAAACCTGTTTTGACAGGGGTTGATAATGTAAATTGTTTATTAATTATGTATTAATTTTGCTGTTTTTGCAATAAATTTTTATTGTGTTAAAGTTAACATACATAATTGGTTGATGGTAAGTGACAAATAAGCCTGTGAGTTTATTCTCCCTGGAAGATAGTAGTTACGTGTATGCTGATTATAATGCAACTGCTCCAGTGAGTAAAAATGTAAAAAAAAGTATACTTGAGATTTTGTCAAAACAAACACTAAATCCATCATCCCTGCATAAAAGAGGACAAGAAGCGAGGAAGATTCTTAAAGAGGCAAGAGATAACGTACGTGATGCTCTTAGCATTCCAGATGATAAAGAAATAGTTTTTACGTCTGGTGCAACTGAAGCAAACAACCTCGTCATGAGAGGAATAAAAGGCTATCTGCATGTAATTTCAGCTACAGAGCATCCTTCAATTCTTAATTCTGCATATAATCCACATATAATACCCGTTAATCAAGAGGGTATTGTTGACTTTTTAGAGCTAGAAAAAATTCTAAGCGAACTTGAAGGGAATAAAGTAATAATTTCAGTGATGGTGTCTAATAACGAAACTGGAGTTATCCAGCCTGTTAAGGAAATAGCTAAAATGGCACATAAATTCGGGGCAATCTGTCACACTGACGCTGCTCAAAGTGTTGGGAAAATCGAATTAAATATGGAAGATTTAGAAGTGGATTTACTTACTTTATCTGCTCACAAATTTGGTGGTATAGCAGGTAGTGGAGTTTTAATATTTGACAAAAAGCTTGTAATAGAACCTACTATAATAGGTGGTGGGCAAGAAAAAGGATTGCGTGGTGGTACAGAAAATATTATTGCAATAGTAGGTCTTTCTGCTGCATTGCAAAACATTCCAGATCTTCTATCAAAGATGGATGAAGTAGAGAAGCTGCGTGATCAATTGGAGTGTGGGTTATTAAGTCTTGTCAGTGATATCAAGATCTTTGGCAGAAATTCTAAAAGATTGCCAAATACAAGTTTCATTTATATGCCGAGAGTGAAGAATGATCTGCAGCTCATGCACTTTGACTTAAATAATATTGCAGTCAGCAATGGTTCTGCATGTTCTTCTGGAAAAGTTGGACCTTCTCATGTTTTGCTTGCAATGGGAGCAACAAAAGAGCAAGCAGAATGTTCAATTAGAATCAGTATAGGTCCAGAGGTTAAACCGCGAGACATAGAAAAAATAGTGGATTGTTGGTATAGTGTCTATAAGAAGAATGCTTTAGTAAATGCAAAAACGGGAACGTTCAAAAAAGTGTGTCAAACCGAAAAAAAAGTAAT
>NZ_JAFEVH010000025.1:0-16463 GCF_048054155.1 Wolbachia endosymbiont of Nasonia giraulti | reverse complement strand
AACATATTCACTATAACAGAAGACTTTCTTATTTGCCTCTATAACACCTGCAAATCATATAATAAGAGAATATTATAATGTTAGTGTAATATTATACAATGCACTAAAAATATATTATAATACTAGCATACTATTGAATTGATACTGAGATATTCCTTTGCTTGATCAGTTAAAACACGTCCTCTTGGTGTGCGCTTTACGAAACTGACCTTGATTAAATAAGGTTCTACTGTTTCTTCAATATTGCCAACATCTTCAGATAGTGCAATAGATATGGTGTCAATTCCAACAGGTCCTGAGGTGTTAAACAAAAATCTCAGATAATCCATATCTAATTTATTTAGTCCCATTTTATCTATACCCAATTTTGATAGTGCAGAACCGGCAATTTCACAGGTAATTTTTTTATCATCTTTTACTTCAACAAAATCTCTTATTCTTCTGAGTAATCTCAAAGCAATTCTTGGAGTACCACGGGCGCGGCAGGCAATTTCCTGCACAGCATCCTTTTCGATTTCAGCACAAAGAACTCTTGCACCTCTTTTTATAATATCAACCAGTTCCTCAAAAGAATAAAACTCAAGATGCAGGGGAATACCAAAACGATCCCTCAGCGGTGCAGAAAGCAGTCCAAGCCGTGTTGTTGCCCCAATCAGTGTAAATGGTGGTAAATCTATTCTTAAAGTTCTGGTAGATGGGCCCTCACCTACTAGTATATCTAGGCAAAAATCTTCCATAGCAGTATATAAAACTTCTTCAATGCTACGATTTAATCTATGGATCTCATCGATAAATAGAACATCTTTTGCATTTAAAGTAGTGAGCACTGCAGCTAAGTCCCCAGCTTTACTAAGCAATGGACCAGAAGTTGCACGAAAGCTAACCCTTAACTCCTTAGAGACAATTTGTGCTAAAGTTGTTTTACCAAGCCCTGGAGGACCATAGAGCAATACGTGATCCAAAGCTTCAGCTCTCGTCTGTGCAGCATTTATAAACACTTTTAAATTTTGTATTAAGTCTTTTTGCCCGACAAAATCATCAAGTTGCTCAGGCCTGATATTTAAATTACGTACATCTTCAGAGTATTCCTTACTACATGATATTGACTTCATATTGTTTTAAGCGCCATACGAATAATATCTTTAGTGTCCAAGTTTGGTGATTCATCTTCTATTTTTTTTATTGTATCATAAGCTTTTGTTCTTTCATATCCAAGATTGATCAAAGCTGAAAGAGCATCTTCACTAATTGAGTGAAAATGATTGTTATTTGTCTCTAATTTACTTACTTTGCCATTCAGCTCAGTAATAATTCGATTTATGAGTTTCAGGCCAAGTCCACTCACCTTAAGTGCTAGTTTATCCTCATTTATAATTGCCAAAAACAGTTGCTCTGGAGTTAATTTGCTCAAAATTGACATTGCGGTTTTATAGCTGACACCGCTCACTTTAACTAATAAACGCAGATACTGCTGTTCTTCTTTACTTATAAAGCCATATAGCTGAGTAACGTTTTCTCTGCTATTTGCATAAGTGTCGATAAGTAATTTTACTCTACTTCCAATCGAACAAGCACTTAAAGTTTTGGCTGAAAGATATACTATGTAGCCAACATCATTCACATTCAGGATTATGTGATCGCTACACACCTCATCAACTATTCCGCTTAGATTTCCTATCATTTCTAGTACTTTATAAAATTCAGTTTAAATGCTCCTGAATCTTAGGTCAAGCAAACGAACATTATAGAAGTGGTTCCAGTTTCAATCATTGTAGACAGGTTTGCAGGAAATCTATTTGAATATATTATTCCGGACCAGTATGTGACTGGACCACGGAGTTACTTCAGCACCAGAATTGCGGTCTATTAACTAAGTAATAGAAATTTCTATCTTTGGTAGAATAAAGGTAATTGTTTGCTGTTTGCGAAAATATTTGCATAATTTAAGTAACATTACTTGATAAGAATTAACTATGGAGCTTAATAAGATTGCAGCATCGATTTTACTTTCTGGATTAATAATTATGATAGTTAGTAATGTAGTTGATATGCTCTATAACCCAGAGGATTATAAAATTGAACACCAAACAATAGTGGCAGCCAGCAATGAGCCTCAGCAAAAGATTGAACAAGTGGCACTTGATATTGGGGAGCTCATGAAAAATGCTAGCTTTGAAAAGGGGAAGTCAGCAGCAAAAAAATGTATAGCTTGCCACAGTTTTGAGAAAGGTGGAATGAATAAAGTAGGACCAAACTTGTGGAACGTAGTTGAAAATAAAAAGGCCCATCTTGGCAGTTCGTTCAATTACTCAAAAGCACTGCTTGAAAAAGGTGGGAAATGGGAATATGAGGAGTTATTTGCTTTTTTAAAAAATCCAAAAGCCTACATAAAAGGTACACGTATGGCATTTGCAGGTATTTCTAATCCACAAGAGATTGCAGATCTAGTCAGCTATTTGCGTTCGATGAGCGATAGTCCGGTTGCCTTGCCAAAGTAGTATGAATTATTGTAAATTACTCGATGGAAGTAATGGCCATATAGCATATCGAAAGCTACAAGGAAAGAAGGCTTCTATAGTTTTTCTTAGTGGTTTTGCATCCAATATGGATGGAACTAAAGCAACTGCCGTTTACAAATTTTGCCAAGAAAATGATATAGCACTTGTGCTCTTTGATTATTTTGGCCATGGTAATTCAAGTGGTGATTTTGCTGATTATACAATAAGTGATTGGCAAAAAAATTGTGCTAAAGTGATAAGTGAATTAACTATCAATAAACAAATAATTATAGGTTCAAGTATGGGAGGATGGCTGATGCTGCTCACTGCCCTTCAATTTCCAGAAAAAATTGCAGCATTAATCGGCATATCATCTGCTCCTGACTTCACTGAAGATTTAATATTCAAGCAATTGTCAGACAAGCAAAAAGAAGAGCTAAGCTCTAAAGGTGTAATAGATTTTACTTCGGAGCATTGTGCATACAAAATAACTAAAAATTTGATCGAAGACGGCAGAAAGAATCTTCTTTTAAATAAAAAAACAATAGATGTAAACTGTCCTGTGCGCTTGCTGCATAGCATTAATGATCAAGATGTTCCTTATCAAGTTTCATTAAATTTAGCTAAAAAAATCAAATCAACAGACGTTGAAGTACACTTAATAAAATCAGCAAAACACAACATGTCTGATAATTATTCACTGAAAATTTTATTTAAGACCATCAGAGAATTTTTGTCAGGAGAAATATATAATTGAAGTAATTTAGATGTGTTTGTCGTAAGAACTGCAGTTATAGCTTCAACAGTAGGCGCTATTCTTGATCACCTCAACATTTTCTCTTGGCAGTTCTTTAATAAATCGAGAAGTGCGCATTGGTTGCCACTGATTATTAATCTCCCTCCTATCTGCACATGAAATGACTAACCTTTCTTTGGCTCTGGTTATGCCAACATATGCAAGTCTTCTCTCTTCTTCCAAAGCTTTACCACTTTTATCTTCAAAAGATCTTTGATGAGGAAATAATCCTTCTTCCCAACCAGGTAAAAACACGCACGGGAATTCAAGCCCTTTAGCCGCATGAAGAGTCATAACATATACATTGTCATCGCTATTCATATTATCCACTTCCATCACCAAACTAATGTGCTCCAAGAAGGTTATAGCGCTGTCAAAATTCTTCAAAGATGCAATGAGCTCTTTAACATTTTCTATTCGCGCTAAACCCGTCACTCCTTCATTCTCAAGCATTTCCATATATCCTGATTGATTTGCTACGATTTTAACGAATTCATGCAGCGGTTTTACGCTTACTATTTCTTCCCAAGCTTTAATTTTATTTAAAAAATCATTTAGTGAGAGTTTAATTCTTTCGGTTACTTGATCACTATTAACCAATATTTTTGCTGCCTGAAAAAAAGAAATTTTGTTATCCTGAGCAGTCGTGTATATTTTCTTTAGAGTTGTAGCTCCTATGCTTCTTTTGGGACGATTTACGATCCTTTCAAAAGCGAGATCATCATTATTATTTGTAACAAGCCTCAAATATGCAATTATATCCCTTATTTCTTGACGTTCGTAGAATTTTACGCCACTTATAATCCTATAGGGAATTGAATATTTTATAAAATACTCTTCGAGCACTCTAGTTTGAAAAGTCGCTCTTACGAGCACTGCAATGTCACTAAATCTGTATTTATTGAGCTTTAATATCTGTTCGCTTATGAACCTTGCTTCAGCTTTCCCGTCCCATAATTTTATTAGATTTACCTTTTCCCCTTCAATGTTTGTTGTCCACAACTTTTTTTCTAAGCGAGTCTTATTGTGATTGATAACATATGATGCAGTTGCAAGTATGTGGGATGTTGACCTGTAGTTACACTCCAGTTTAACGGTTTTTGCATTTTTAAAATCATCGGAAAATTTCAAAATATTTTCAACTTCTGCACCACGCCAACTGTATATCGATTGATCGTCATCTCCTACACAACAAATATTTGAGTGCTCTTTTGCAAGGTATTTTAGCCAAAGATATTGTATTGCATTTGTATCTTGATATTCATCTACCATGATATATTTAAACTTGTTTTGGTAGTAGGATAGAACCTCGGTCTTTTGATTAAAGAGTTGTATGTTATATAGCAATAAGTCACCAAAATCGACAGAGTTAAGGAATTTTAACCTTTCCTGATACTGGTGATAGACTTTGAGTGCAGTTACGTACACTGGCCTAAATGATTGAACGTCTTCCACTTCAGACGGCAATAAACACTTCTCTTTCCACTGCTGGATGATATTCATAATGGTCTTACATTTTTCTGATAGGTAATCAGGGCTTATTTCATTAATAATATTTTTTATTACCTGTAATTGATCATCCACACCAATGATTGTGAAATTGGAATTTAAGCCCACAATTTCAGCATGATGACGTAAAATTTTTGCTGCAATTGCGTGGAAGGTGCCAAGCCATGGTATATTTGTGCCCGTAAGTTCAAGCACTCTTGATATCATTTCATTTGCTGCTTTGTTCGTGAATGTAACTGCTAAGATCTCATCGGAGTAAGCGTAGCCATTTCGAATTATGTGCGCTATTCTTGAAGTGATCGTTCTTGTTTTTCCCGTTCCGGCTCCTGCCAGTATTAAAATTGGTCCATCTATGTTAGTTACAGCTGATTGTTGTTCTGGATTTAGCAGCGAGAGATAATCGTTCATTGCAGCACTATAGATTATAACTTCGTAAAGTTAAACCTATGATCGAAATATTGTAAAGGTCTTATTGAACATAACAGTCAACTCATTCAAGTACTACATATTTAAGCGTAGGGATTTGTATCTATCTTATTTGAGTAATTAGTGTATGCTGAGTAACAATAACTTGATTTGAGATATTGGCATCAAAACTTCTGCTTGTTGGATGAATAGGTGGAGTTTGAAATGGCTTAGACTTATGATTCAGTTCCTTCATCATTTCCTCAGCTTTAATAGGAAGTTTTTCTGGAATATAGAAGTTATGCATTTCAGGTCGTTCAGTGAAATTTTCATATATTTCTTTCAACCAAGCTCCAATATCATATATAAAACCATATGCTTTTTCTTTAAATTCTCTCCATGATCTGCCTAAACTGGCTAGTGTATTATTGAAGTAAATTGTCACATAATCTCTTGTGGTATATTGATAACTCTCTCTATTTAATTTTTCACTTTGCTTGTCACAAGTTTTGAAGTAACCAAATATGTTATACATTTTGAGCCATCACTAACTATTAATACACATATACTATAAGTTAATAAATTAAAACCGTCAAGAGTGTTTATTGCATTACTGAGAAAATGCTCTATTTAAAATGGAGCTGAAGCTTGTAGTAGAATGTTTTCAAACGTTTAATATAATATTGACTTTACAGCAATAATTACTTTAAGTTAGTAGCTATTGTTGCAGTTAAAGTATCAATGCCTTTTTTCTTTTATTCTTTTGCAATTCTAAGCATCTTATCTGCTGTTTGTGTAATTAGCGTAAGGAATCCTGTGCATGCAGTGTTGTTTTTAATTTTCACTTTCGTTAACTCTGCAGTTCTTTTTATTCTCCTTGGAGCTGAATTCATCGCTATGATGGTGCTGATAGTATACATCGGTGCGGTTGCAGTGTTGTTCCTCTTTGTAGTTATGATGCTCGATATTGACTACATAAGGTTGCGCCAGGGTTTTGCGAAGCATTTCACTCCTGGTGCTATATTATGTGTTGTGTTTTTTCTGATTATCAGTTTTGTAATCCGCAGCTCAACGCTGAATATAAGTAATGTTATAAACTATAATGCCAATAACGTGAAAGCTATCGGTAATTTGCTCTACACTGACTACATGTACGCTTTTCATCTTTCTGGTATTCTGCTGCTTGTTGCAATTGTTGGTGCAATTGCTCTTACTTTGCAGGACAAGAAAAAAGGAGTTAAAAAACAGAATGTATTAAAGCAATTGACACAATCTTCATCTGTAAAATTGGTTAAGGCTAAATTTGGAAAAGGAGTAGAATGGAAATAGGATTAAATCATTTTTTGATAGTTGCTGCTATTTTGTTCACTATTGGAGTGTGTGGTATTTTCATCAACCGTAAGAGCATAATCAATATACTGTTATCAATAGAAATATTATTGCTGGCGATTAACATCAATTTAGTTGCTTTTTCTGCCTTTATGAATGATATAGTTGGGCAAATTTTTGTGATGTTTGTGTTGACTGTTGCGGCAGCAGAGTCAGGAGTTGGGCTTGCAATATTGGTTGTATATTATAGAGGTCGTGGCAATATAGATGTTGAACAAGCGAACTTAATGAAAGAATGAAAGTATGATGGATATACTGAAATTAATAGTATTTTTGCCACTCTTTGGTTCGTTATTTGCAGCACTTTTTAGAAAAAGTCAGTTAGTTACAACGGCGGGGATTGGAATATCTGCAGTTTTATCTTGGTATGTTTTTCTCACCTTCTCTGAAAATTATCACTTGAGTTTATTTCCTCTATTTTCATTAAGTGTATTAAAAGTAAATTGGGCAATTAGTGTGGATGCTCTCTCATCCTTAATGCTTATTGTTATTACCACTGTTTCACTAGTAGTCCACCTCTATTCTATCGGTTATATGGAGCATGACAAAGGGAAGTCGAGGTTTTTTTCTTACCTATCGCTATTTACGTTTTGCATGATTGTGCTGGTTGTAAGCGATAATTTCGTGCAGCTTTTTTTTGGCTGGGAAGGGGTTGGCCTGTGTTCTTATTTACTCATAGGATTTTGGTTCCAAAAATATTCTGCAAATAATGCAGCAATTAAAGCATTTGTTGTGAATAGGGTAGGAGACTTTGCACTATTGATTGGAATCTTTCTTATTTATTATACATTTCACTCTTTGAATTTTACTGAAGTTTTTGACACAACTGATCTTCTTGGCACGCAGAACATTAGGGCATTCTGCTGTGAATTTAAAATAATTCATATAATATGCATATTACTTTTTATTGGCTGTATGGGTAAATCTGCACAGCTTGGTTTACATGTTTGGTTGCCCGATGCAATGGAAGGGCCAACCCCTGTTTCTGCACTCATTCACGCAGCAACGATGGTAACAGCAGGTATATTTTTAGTAGCAAAATGTTCTCCATTGTTTGAGTTATCAAATGTGGCACGAGAATTAATAGTTATCGTTGGTGCACTTACTGCTTTTTTTGCAGCCACCGTTGCGATTACTCAGAATGATATAAAAAAAATAATTGCTTATTCAACCTGCAGTCAACTTGGTTATATGTTCATGGCATGTGGGCTTTCTGCTTACAGTGTTGCTATTTTTCATTTAATGACACACGCTTTTTTTAAAGCTCTACTATTTCTTGGTGCTGGCAATGTAATTCATGCAATGCATCATGAGCAAAACATTCAGAAAATGGGAAATTGCTGGAAGAAAATCCCTTGCACTTACACTCTCATGTGGATTGGGTCTCTTGCGCTTTCTGGAATATTTCCATTTGCAGGTTTTTACTCAAAGGATTTGATAATTGAACATGCTTATAGCACGGATAGCTTTGCTTTTGTAATAAGCTTAGTTGTTGCATTCTTCACAGCGTTTTACTCTTGGAGGTTATTGCTTCTTGTGTTCCATAGCCAAAAACAAAGTAAAATTAATATACATGAAGCACCGAAGATTATGCTTATGCCATTACTGATACTTGCTTTTGGATCGGTATTTTCTGGAGTGTGGGGAGCAAATATTTTGAACATAACTAGTAATGCGTTTTGGAAATCAAGTTTAATGGTGATTGATGAGCATGGAGTTCATAATTTCTTTATAAAACTGCTGCCAACCTTAGCGAGCCTAAGTGGAATAGCACTTGCGTACCTAATTTACCAATATCAAGTAATTAGGCAAATTAAGAGTAAATTTTTACTTAAGTTTTTGCAGAATAAATGGTACTTTGATGAGGTGTATGAGTTTGTTATAATTGCACTGATAAGGTTTATATCTAGGCTTCTATGGAAGTTTGATGTTAAGGCTATTGATTCATTTGGACCAAATGGTGTTGTAAGGTTGGTTAATGAATGTTCAAAAAGTTCTATAAAGTTACAAACTGGTTATATATTTGATTATGCATTTATTATGTTTGTTACTTTAATAATCGGTGCTTTATATATTATTGGAATTAAATAGAAGGTGTTGTTACTTAGTATATTCTTGCTTCCACTGATAGGAGTGTTGATTTTATCCTCGATCAGGATTAATCATCAATCTATACACCTAAGATTCCTTGCCCTATTTTTTACTATACTTCCATTTTTGCTTAGCATTGTAACTTGTATAGAATTTGATTATAACAATGCGGACTTTCAGTTTGTCAGCTATCCAATCAAGAATGTAGGAATAGGGATAGATGGTATATCGTTGCCTTTCCTTCTGCTTACAACTTTCTTGTTTGTAATTTGTATACTCTATAACTGCAAAATGAGTTATACGACCCTAAAAGCCTATATGGCATTATTTCTACTGCTTGAGAGTTTTGTAGTCGGGTTTTTCGTTTCACTGAATGCTATAAGCTTTTATGTGTTTTTTGAAGCTGTTTTAATACCAATGTTCTTTATTATTGGCATTTGGGGAGGAAAACACAGGGTATATGCAACGTTTAAGTTATTTCTTTATACATTAACTGGCTCATTATTATTTCTACTTGGATTAGTGTACGTCTATAGCATTTTTGGGACGTTTAATATACAAAAATTAGCCACATTAGTGCCAAGCCTTGATCTTGAAGTGCAGTCATTGCTGTGGATTGCATTTTTTATTTCCTTTGCAATAAAAGTTCCAATGTTTCCATTTCACACTTGGCTTCCTGATGCGCATGTGCAATCACCAACTTCTGGATCTGTGGTTTTAGCTGGCTTGCTTATTAAAATGGGGGGATATGGATTTTTAAGATTTTCTATTCCAATGCTTCCTCAGGCAAGTTTGTATTTTTCAAATTTCGTTGTTGTGCTGAGCATTATTGCGGTGATATATGCTTCTCTAGTTGCGTTTGCTCAAGATGATATAAAGAAGTTAATAGCTTATTCTTCAATAGCACATATGGGGATCGTTACTGCTGGCCTCTTTTCATTTTGTGAGGAAGGAGTACTGGGTAGCATATTTCAAATGATTAGTCATGGCCTTATTTCTGCTGCTTTATTTTTGTGTGTTGGAATGCTATATACTCGAACTGGAACTTTGGAGATTGCAAAGTATTTTGGCATAGTAAATACAATGCCAAAATTTGGTTTTATGTTCATTTTGTTTTCAATGGCTTCAATAGGGCTACCTGGAACATCTGGGTTCATAGGTGAGTTTTTGGCTATGGTTGGAATGTTTAAGAGCATAGGGTTTTTTACAGGATTTATCGCACTTGGCACTATTTTAAGCGCAGTTTATATGCTGAATTTATGTAAGCAAATAATATGGGGGGTTAGCTATTCTAAATTATTAAATAATAGCTTGGATAGCATAGAATTTTCTGTCTTAATTCTGCTTGCAGTGTTTGTTATTTTGCTTGGATCCTACCCAACCCTTGCACTGCATTATTTGAAGCCATGTATGGCAAATTTGTTAGTCAAATATAATGCGCTATGAATTATATACAGATATTGCCGGAAACGTTCTCTATTATCTCCTCGTTAGTGTTGCTACTGCTTGGAATTATATTTAACCGCCGAACTATCAACTTATTAGCACTTGGCTGCACAGTGGTAACTTTGATTATTTTAATTATTTCGGCAGAAAACAATGAAATTTTTCTCTTAAATTCGTTGTTAAAACTCAATTTATACATCAGGTCAGCCCAAGGGTTAATTCTCAGCACAGGAATTTTAATACTTTTGATGCTGAATTTATCAAAATATGACTATAAATATGAATTTTCAATACTGATTCTTTTTGCGCTATTTGGCATGATAACTTTGGTTTCAGCAAATAGTCTGATTTCTTTTTATTTAGCTTTTGAGTTGATGAGTATATCTTTGTATGTTCTTGCGAGCTTTAATAAAGATTCAGCTTATTCATGTGAAGCAGGAGTGAAATATTTTACACTTAGTGCACTATCTTCCTGCATTATGCTATATGGAATGTCGCTGCTTTATGGATATACAGGACAAGTCAATTTCTCTGAGCTCGGTTCATTCTTGCAAAACCATCAGATAACTTATGGAATAGTTTTTGGGTTAGTTTTTATCCTTATTGGTTTGTGTTTCAAGCTTGCTATTGCTCCTTTTCATATGTGGGCTCCAGATGTCTATCAAGGTGCACCTACCATAGTAACTGCGTTTTTTTCTACGGCCCCAAAAGCTGCACTTGTAACATTTTTAATTCGATTGATGAATGAAGAGTTAGTAAATGTAAAAAGTTATGTTCAGCCTATTTTCTTATACGTTTCAGCATTGTCTGTGCTTATCTCAGCTTTTGGGGCCTTGCGTCAGCAAAACTTAAAAAGGCTGTTTGCTTACAGTTCAATTGGTCACATTGGTTTTATATTTGCTTCACTTTCTATTTTTACACAAGCAGGAACAGATAGTGCCTTAATGTATCTGGTGATATATATCATCACAAGCATAGGGCTATTCTCATATCTCGTACAAATTGACGATGATGATTGTGATATTGCAAATTTATCTGGTATAGGAAAAAAGCAACCAATTTTAGCATTCCATCTTTCTATACTATTACTCTCGATGTCGGGAATACCTCCACTTGCAGGTTTTATCGCTAAATTTTTTATATTCAAAAGTTTAATAAATTCTGGCTTTATCAGCCTGTCTTTGATTCTTGTAACAGCGAGTGTGATATCATGCTACTATTATTTAAATATCATGAAAGTTATGTATTTTGATAAAGCTAGTGGTAATAAGGTTGCTTATTCTAAGGGTCTATTCATTATCACTTCAGTGGCTTCACTGATCAATCTCGTTCTTTTCTTGTATGTAGAAGATCTTTACTCATTGATTAATTCATTGACAAATTAACAATTTAGTGTTTATAATTAGTGATTAATTAATATTTTGTGGTGAAAAATGAGTAGAACTAAAACTGTTTTGAAATTTTCAATTGCCGCTCTCTCGCTAGGAGGATCGAGCACTGTAGCTGTTTTATATTTCCCTTATGTTGCTTTAGCAATTAAATTTGGTATTGTAATCTCTACAGCTCCTCTGGCAATTTTTGCCATTTCTGTAGTTGCTGCATTAGTTTCAGTAATTACATTAGCAGTATTTACTGTTTCCGCCATACGCAGTAAGGGTAAATCTAATAAGGTTAGTAGCGAACCAAGAAGTAAAAATGAAGAAAAAAGACAAAGTCTAGTACAAGAAAAAGATGCACCTACTCCTACGCCACCGTTGCTTTCGCAAGAGTCTGAAAAGTCGGTTATTCCTATTCCACAACAACCACCAGTTGATGATCCAGTGGAAGAAACAGAAACACCGCAACCTGAAAACGTTATGGTTAAAGGTGCTGATCAGCAAGCTAACCAAACAGAGGAATCGTTGCCACCATATCCAGAACCCACCTCGCCTCTAAATAGCATGGATCAACTCAAATCGTTTCCTGAATTGCCGTCAATTGTTGTGGATGCGCACAACAATTTGGGAGATGGTAGTAATTCCATCAAAAATTATCAAGAACATATGTCACTTCCAATATATTTGCTCCAACAATCTCAGACTTTACATAATGCAAAACTGGCCTTGGGGCTTAGTTATGCATTAAATGAAAGAAGGCAACAACCTAATCAGGCTAGTACAATAGATATTGACGTTTCCTGGGGCAGTGACTTTGAGGACTCAATAATTGCCAACAATAGCCTTCCTAGTGTTAGTATCACCCAAGAATTAGAAGAACGGTCAGGAGGAGTTAGGTGTTTTTCTGAACTAAATAATGTTCATGATATATTCGAGTATCGAAGACGGGTATCTCTTATGCGTAATTGCTCTAGCAGTTGTCATACTTCTATGTTTTCATCAATACAAGAATCAGAGAGTCTACAAGCAAGCTTAGGAAGTGATAATCCATCAGTGCAGTCTTTTCAACCAAAGAAGGAGCTTTCATATGATGTAAATAAAAAAATTTTTGATAGCGTTGATTATGAAGTAAATTATACTAGACTTTCTGAGAATGCAGGAGAAGCTCCTAATTACGAACGGGAATTTCCACTTACTGAAACAAATGTTAACAGCGGTCCTGAAGCAATATCCTATGACGTAAATGAAAATGGGGCTCCATATAGAAGTATACAATCACCTGTACCACCAAGTTCTGCTAGCCGTAGCAACAGTTTTTCTTGATAAGAGAGTTTTTGATAGAATTAAGAAAATGATCCCTGAAACATTTGAGGGCTTTCATATTCATCATTACAAAGAAGTTTCAAGCACTAACGAAGAAGCGTTGGATTTAATTGAGAGAGGGATATCTAATGAAACTATTATTATTGCCGATAAACAAACAGAAGGTAGGGGACGCACTGGAAAAAGCTGGATTTCTCCCGAGGATAATTTTTATGCAAGTTTGGTAGTAAACCTCTTTAACAATTATCTCGATAAAAGCCCGCTTTCGGTGTCATTCCAGCGCGTGACGCCGGAATCTAGGAATCAAGAAGCATGGATCCCAGTGTCAAGCACTGGGATAACATCGGATGGTACTGGGATAACAGTAGGCTTAACGAGTAAAGTCAAAGACATCAGCAAATTGACAGAATTGACTTTTGTGACTGCTCTTGCTGTAGGGAATACTTTATTATCGTTAAATTTCTTGAATAATCAAACCCACTGCGGTGTCATTCCAGTGCGTGACACTGGAATCCATACTTTTTCTTCTGGATCCCAGTGTCAAAGCACTGGGATGACAAGAGATCAATTCATAAACGATCTCAATCTTCAACATAAATGGCCAAATGACATTCTAATCGATGGCAAGAAAATAAGCGGAATATTGCTTGAAAAAAAATCCAATTCGAATTGGCTCATTATAGGAATTGGAATTAATGTCAATCATGCACCACTTCCAGGAACAACGTGCATTAGCAATTATGGTGGATCTGTGTCTAACATAGATCTGCTAAAAAAATTAATAATAAATTTTAATAAGCTAAGAAAGCAATGGCTATTTGATGGGTTTCATGCTATAAGAGAAATGTGGCTCACAAGAGCATTCAAAGTGAATGAGCAAATTACTATAAAGTTAGTTGACAAATTGTATGAAGGAATTTTTGCTGATATAGACAAAAGTGGTAAATTAGTGTTGCAGCAAAAGGATGGAAGCTTAATTTATTTTGATGCAGGTGAGTTATTTATTGATAATGCATTATGAATACATATGTAATTTTTGCTTACCTTATTAGTTTCACGCTGATTGCTGGAGAGCTAATTTTTACCATTTCTTGTTATACTAAAAGTAAAAAAATTCTAGAAAGCCTGAAAGATAATCATGAAGAAGAAACATAAGCGATTACTTATAACTTCAGGAATTTTCTGCTTTTTAAGTTGTGCAGTTTTTTTTATTTTAACAACGCTCAAAGAAAATATCTCATTTTTCTATACAGTAAGTGAGGCAATAGTTTTACCAAATGGTCAAAAACTAATCCGTGTTGGTGGAATGGTTGTTGAAAATAGCGTGATACGCAACGAAAGTGAAGTGATTTTTCAAATGACAGATTTTAATAAGAGCGTTATGGTGAAATATCAGGGAATACTTCCACCAATGTTTTCAGAAAAAAGTGGTGTTGTTGTGCAAGGTAAAATGTTTGATAATAGTACTTTTCTTGCAGATACAGTGTTTGCAAAACATGATGAGAACTATATGCCGAAAGTTTTAAAATAGATTCCTTAACCTGGCTGTATTGAAACGGTATGTAGAGAGAGTCACAGCCTAGAGACTATTACTCTTTCCAGTTTAACCCCAATCTGGTTCATTAATGGTATTGTTTTCTAATTCCTCTACTTTTGTCTGTAAGTTATTCAGGCTCTGTACTAAACCACTATTTTCATTACCAACCTTTGTAATTAGCTCGTCAAGCTTACTCCTTTCTTCTGTTAGCATGTCATTTAATTGACTGATAGAGTTGCTATTGTTATGCAATACATCATCCAATTCAGGAACGAATTTCGTGTTCAGCTCTGCGATTAATTTATCTAAAGCTTTGTGGACATAACCAAGCTGCGCTGGATTTCGCGCAACTGTTTCATCATAACCTTTAGGTTTGGTGTTAACTTCTATTTTGCTTATTACTTTAAGTTCGTTTTTGCTTTCTTGTTTACTATTATTCATGCTAACTCCTATAAAAAATTATAATTTTAAAATCAATTCAGCTACATTGAAGTGGTATGTGGAAAGAGTAACAGCTAGCAAGCTATTACCTTTTTTATTAAAGCAACCCGTTCTCTTCGCCAGTAGCATGAGGGAATATGGAAGCTTCTGCAATGCCTGGCTGATCATCACGAAATTCCTGAAGCTCATCTCGAAGAGTTTGAAGTTGACTTTTTATTTCAGTTGTATTGTTCCCTATATTTGATATAGTTGTTGACAGTGGCTCCACTATGCCAGTTGTAATGTTACTGCTTAAACTTGTGTTATACTCATTAATACTGTCTATCAAGCCATCATAAACCTTTTTAAGGTATGTTATAGCTGCGGCTGTTTGCTTCATTTCCGCTATAGGTATTTTTTCCAGTGGCTGATTTATATCAAAATCTAACTCCTTAGCACCTTTTTCTTTATTCTGAATTTTTACTGAATCTATACTTGGTTTTACAAAATCTGGTTTTGTAAAAACCGGGCTCTCAAGTTTTAGTAATTTACTTTGGTCTGAAGGCTCGTCACCAAAATATAATTCTACATTGTTTTTACTCATAATAAGTTACCTCCTATAAAAAAATTGATTTTCATAAATTGCTACCATACAAGTAGCATTGAATCGTTATTGTTTTCTACTATTGTAAAATCTGGAGCTTCTGCAATGCCTGGCATATCGTCCTTGATTTGCTTGAGCATCTCAATCATTTCCTTGTTCTGTTTACTCTGCTCGTCAAGTTTCCCTTTTAATGCATCAATAATAGCTTTAGACTGATCTTGATTGCTGAGATCACCGATCACAGCTGTCACTTTCTCATAAGGCAGTTTGTGAATGATGTCTTTAAGCTCTTCTGCGCCTACGTTATCCAAAAGTTCTTTAAACTGCTCATTAGACATATTGCGAGCAAAAGCTTGAAGTTTGTCTGGGTTGTCAACTAAAGACTTAATGATAATCTGAATCTTATTAGAATCAGTTAAATCCTGAGCAATTGCTTCGAGTTTCTCAGGATCAAGCTTATTAACTAAGTCTTTCAGTTGTTCTTCTTGCAGACTATTTACTAAAGCTTTCAACTGATCACCTTCTAATTCTTTGGAGAGTATTGTCAAGTGGTGCTCAGCCAAGTCTTTTGCAAGCACTGTAAATTGCTCGTCATTTAAAGTTTTAATAAGTGCTTTGAACTGATCCACTTTTAAGTGAGGTAAAATTTCTTTTACTTGCTCTGAATTTAATTTTCTCACTAGAGCTTCAAGCTGAGTATCATTTAAAATAGGAACAATTATTTGTAACTTTTCTGGATTTAGTTCCTGAGCGAGGGTTTTTAGCTGGTGATTGGTTAGATGATCCACTAAAGCTTGGAGTTGTTCATCTGTTAAGTTCTCTGCTAAGGCCTGCAACTGGCTTGAGCTCAGTTCAGGAATTATTTTTTGCAGTTGCTCGTTACTAAGAGTATTGGCAAGAGTTTTTAGTTGGCCGTCTGTTAGGCCCTGAATAAAAACTTTAGTAAACGCGTTTGATAGCAACAGTAGCACATCTCTTATATGTCTCTCACCGTAGTATAACATAATGTCTTGTAATACCTCATTGTCAGGTGAATCGATTATATTTCCTGCCTCGTCTGAAAAATAAT
>NZ_JAFEVH010000024.1:0-16760 GCF_048054155.1 Wolbachia endosymbiont of Nasonia giraulti | reverse complement strand
TTGACCTCTTTAATTTTACATTGTAGCTTATCTAAGTTTGCATGCAGCCTTTCTTGTTCTTCACGTAATTCCTCTACTTCTTTAGAAAGTTTATTTTTTTCCTTATTCAATGCCTCTACTTTTTCACTAAGTTCATGTTTTTTCTCACGTAGTGCCTTTTGTACTTCACGTAACGTTTCTATTCTATCATTTAACCCCTTATTCTCTAGCTCTAAATGTTTATTATCATCCACTTCCATCTTCAGCTTTGCAATAAATCTACTTCTTTCTTCCAACTGTTTCTTTAAACATGAGATTTCAAGTTTTAATTTCTCTTCCTGCTCATTAAGCTTACCTATTTCCTTTCTTGTTTTGTCCAATTCATTGTCTATTTCAAACGTACGATTCTTTGCTGTTTCTAATTTTTTCTCTAAAGATTTTTTTTCTTCAAGAAGAGATTCTCTCTCAACTTCTGACTCATTTACTTTCTGATCCAATCTTTTTGCTCTCTTGTCTAAATTTTGCTTTTCTCGAGTTAATTCATGTTTTAATTTTTCCACTTCTTTGTTTGCAGCTTTTTCAGCTTCCTTTCCTAGAGTTATTTTATTTTCTAACTCTTGCTCTTTCTGAGCGAATTTATTTCTCTCAACCTCTATTTTTTTATTATTACTAATTATTTTATACGAAAGTGCAAGCACCAAAACAGATAATGTAGCTAAAGCAAGAATTAGAGGAAGAGGCACATTAGAAGTTACAATAAGCGCTAAAGATGTAAGTAACGTAAGAGTAGCTAAGGAACTAGCTATAAAATAAAATGTGTTAGCCTCACTAAGCAAATTGCTCATTACTCCCCTCCTCCCCCCACGTTCAGCAGTCTTGTATATATTTATTAAAATTCTCTTATCTGTGGAGGAATTATAGTGCTGCACCTACAACAAACTTTCCTTTTTCAGTCTACTAGCTAAAAATGGCTAAGGTTTTATGTATCCAGTGTACAACTGTACTCAAAATGTCTAGTGGCTATTGATCGGGGTAGAACATCCACTGGTATATCCAGGATCTTCCACAAATGAAGGAACAGAAGTTTCGCCTGGCAAATATTGTGCAGCTTCTTCTACTAACACAGACTTTGTTGCTTGAATCACTTGTAATATTACTTTTTTATCATCATCTCTGATCACTTCATTTTCCCTTACTAATTTTTCTACCTCATCTGTTACATATTCTATCATCCGTTGCAAAAAAAGCACTTCTTCTTTTTTCTTTTCCAATAAAGCTTTTTGAAGTTGTTCTATTTGAGAGGATTGCTTCAAAAGTGAACTGTTTAATTCTTTCACCTTATTATCGCGATCATCATTCACTGTTGTTAATGTGTTATCAGATTCTTTCTCTTCTTTTTGTAAAGATAATGACTCCTTTTCCAGCTCCTTAATTTTAGATAAGTACTCTTTCTCCTTTGTACACAATTTATCAACTTTACTTTCAAGATCAGTGCGCTTTTGACGTTCATCACTAACTTTACCTTCTAATTCTTTCTTTTCCTTTTCCGACTGGCATAACTTCTTCTCTAATTCTTCTATGTCGCTTTCTGAGCTCTCATGTTGTTCTTCCGATTCTAAAGTTTTTAATTGTTTTACTTCTTCTACTTCTACTTTTTTTCTTAACATAGTTAATTGAGTACGCAGAGAAGAAGCTTCCCTACTTTTATGTTCTAATTCCAAGTTTAATTCATCTTCATATTCCAATCTTAAGCGTAACTCATCTTCATATTCTGACTTTAAACATAACTTATTCTTTTCACTTTCTAATTTGCATTGACACAATTCCTCCATTAAAGAATCCACTTTTTCATTCAATCTTGTATTTTCATCACGTAACTCTTGGTGTTCAAGAGAAAGCATCTCCTCCTTATGTTCTAACTGACCTTTTACTTTTGCTTCCAATTCTACATTATTACTAATTATTTTACATGAAAGTGCAAGCACCAAAATAGATAATGTAGCTAAAGCAAGAATTAGAGGAAGAGGCACATTAGAAGTTACAATAAGCGCTAAAGATGTAAGTAACGTAAGAGTAGCTAAGGAACTAGCTATAAAATAAAATGTGTTAGCCTCACTAAGCAAATTGCTCATTACTCCCCTCCTCCCCCCACGTTCAGCAGTCTTGTATATATTTATTAAAATTCTCTTATCTGTGGAGGAATTATAGTGCTGCACCTACAACAAACTTCCCATCTTCAGTCTGCTAGCTAAAAAATGACTTAGACCTTGTGTATCGAGTGTACCATTGTACTTATAAGTCTAGTTAGCTATTGATCGGGGTAGAACATACTGGTATATCCAGAATCACATAAAGCGTCATTCAGCTTATGTGATGGTCTGGATGTGTATTGCTGTGATTCTCCTATAGAATTTTCAATTTTCCTGTTAGTCTGCTTATTCGACACCTCTCCAATATTATATTTAATACAAAAATCTTTAATTATAGTATAAGCAGAAGTTCCAATCTTGTTGTTTAACTTTTCAACTATATAATTTATAAAACATTCCACATCTGCTGCTGAGATAGAGAGTGTTGTAAGTGTTGTTTCGTTTAAAATTCTTGAGATAGCATGCTTGTACTTTTTATTTTTTAATTTTTCATTCAGACCATCCTTCAGTATATTCTTAAGTATACTTCCTTCTATCATAGTAAACTTGAGTTTACTACTCAAACGACTTCCCCTAACAAGTGATGCATCTAAATCTTGCAGACTAACATTAGTTGTAGCAAACACCGTCACACCTTTATCAGCTTCATCGAATCTAGTGAAAAAATAATTTAAAGGTACTCGATTGGCATCAGTGCGTCCCTTGCCAAAGCTGTCGATTTCATCTATAAGAACTATACAAGGAGCGTTTTCGTTTGCTTTATTAAAAAGCTCATTTATATTTGATTTTTCAAGCAAATCAGCTCCAGAAACTTTTATAAATGTAGTTAGAGATATCAGCTGATCCCCAATCGCCTCAACAATTGAACTCTTACCAGTTCCTCCTGGACCGTGAAAAATGAATCCTCTTTGTATTTTTTCTTGCTCTTCTTCTGAATCACCTGATTTTGCTGAAGACACTATATTAATATTATTTTTTATTGATTCATAAATATTTACTAATTTTGTTTTTATCTCTTTTATAAATATAAAATCCTCAAATGCTTTCTTCCCTCTTTTTTCACCTTTTGCGCAAAATTTCATAAAAATCTTTTCTTGTGTTTTACTTTCTGTTGCAGCACTAGCAATCTTTGCCTTTAGCTCTTCCATTTCATCTTTTGTTGCAGCACTAGCAATTAGCTTTTCAATCTCATTGTACTGACTACTAAGCCTCTTATTTAGCTCTTTGATTTGAGGCTCTAAGCTTTGTATTATATTTTCTTGCTCTTTAGCTAATCCATTTTTTTCATTAGGTTCTGCTTTTTGTGCATCAAGCTTTTTATTCTGGCTGATCATTTTACATGAAAGTACAAGCACCAGAACAGAAAGTATAGACAAACTCAAAGCAACAGGAAGAGCTACATTAAAGGCTGCAACTGAAGACAAGAACTCAACATAAGGGGCAACGGCAAGTGTCCCAGACGCAAGCAATACCAAAGTAGCAAGAGCACCAGCTATAAGATACGGTGCATTGGCTTTATTATATAAATCCCCCATTATTATTCCCTCATACTAATAATGATTACAATAGCATGGATATTAAAGGAAGTAAAGCTATAAAAATCAATATAAATCTATATTCACTATGTATTTCTCGTCTTCAGTTTCAAGCTCAGACTGCATCCACTCTATCGTTTCCGCATTGCAAACTGCCTGCAAATCATTCTGTGCGGATTGATCCAACTTATCCTCTCGTAGATCTGCTTTTATCATCAACTTTTTTATCAGATGCTTAACTGATACATTATTATCTGCCTTTATCTTTCTGATAATGTTTAATATCTGAATAACATTATCTCCCATTTCCTCTGAATATTTATCGTAGATAAGTTCTTCTTTGCTTGGCCAATTACTTTGATTGTGTACAGAATTATAACTATACAACTGGTGGTATATCTCTTCTGTAATGTATGGCAAGAAAGGTGCAAATAACCGCAAAATAACATTTAACACATACGCCAAGCTTTGTTTTGCACTTAAGGTTGCTTCACTGCTTCCGTACGCACGTTTTTTTACTAACTCCAAGTAACTATCACAAAAATCCTTCCAAAAAAATTCCTCTATTGCGCCCAAAGCTTCGCAGTATTCAAACTGTAATAGGTTATTTGTTGCTCTTTCTATAACTTTGTATAACTTAGACAATATCCACTTATCCATTGTCTCGTGAGCAGAATTTATGCTCATCACTTGATGCTTTTCCATGAACATGGAAACGAACTTGCTAGCGTTCCAAAGTTTTGTAACGAGGCGCTTGCCAATTTTGAATGTATTTTCAGAGTAGACTGTATCAACTCCAAGCCTTGAGTTCGCTGCCCAATAGCGCACTACATCAGCTCCATAAGTTTCAAGTATTACATGAGGAGTGATGATGTTACCCTTTGATTTACTCATCTTTTTCTTATCATCTGCTAAACACCAACCGCTGATCATAATGTTTTTCCAAGGTAAAGAATTTGCATGATAATGTGCCTTTAAAATAGTATAAAAAGCCCAAGTTCTTATTATCTCATGGCTCTGGCTGCGCAGATCTGCAGGAAATATCGTATCATAGCGATAATTTGGTAAGCTAAACTCACTGTTTACTGCCAGTGCACTTAGTTGAGGAGTAATTGAACTTGTGGCCCAAGTATCCATTACATCTTGATCTGGGATAATTTCTTCTTTGCTATACCCTTTTGGTAAATCTTTCGATGGATCTATAGGTAGGGCCTTTATTTCAGCTAGGATGATTTTGCCCTCTTCTCCTTTACGCTTGGAATACCACGCTGGAAATGGCACACCAAAATAGCGCTGCCTTGAGATGCACCAGTCCCAATTTAGCCCTTCTATCCACACTTCCATGCGTTTACGCATATTGCTTGGGTGCCAATTGCATTCTTTTACTTTATCTAATACTTGAGCTTTTTGCTCTAAGGTCTTGATAAACCATTGATAAGTAGGCAATATCTCAAGTGGTGCACCAGATCTTTCTGCACACTTAACAGAATGAGAAATGTTAGTGCTTTCTACCAAAAGTCCTTTTTCAGTTAGGATTTCGATTATCCGCTTTCTTGCTGCTGTAACTTTCAATCCATTTATTTCATTTAGTATATCGTCTGTCATCCGAGTAGCTGACACTGGGATCCATTCTTCTTTCTGATCACACCCACCTTCCTTTGTCATCTGAGTAGCCCTTTCTCCTGTCATCCCAGTAGCCCCTATGGTGTCATCCCAGTGCCCAGACACTGGGATCCATATTTCTTCCTTCTGACCATGTACTGAATGAAGGCTCATCCTCCCATCCTGATCGATGATAATTTTCATCGGTAGATTATGCTTTTGCTGCCAATATATGTCGAGTTCATCACCAAACGTACAGCACATAACAAGCCCAGTGCCTTTATCTATTTTAACCTTATCATCAGCTATTATTGGAACTTTTGTCTCTGTGATCGGCACCACGGCTGTTTTTCCGATCAGATGGGTGTAGCGCGCATCCTCTGGATGACAAAAAACTGCAACACATGCTGGAAGTAACTCAGGTCGCGTAGTTGCAATGTTGATCTGCTCATTTTCTTCAGTAGAGAAAACTATCGTATTTAAGGATGACTCAAAAACTTTATCTTCTATTTCTGCTTGCGCAATTGCTGTTTTATCAACCGGGTCCCAAAGGATGGGCTGCATTTTTCTATATGCATACCCTTTATTATATAGATCAATAAACGACATCTGTGAAAGCGTCACAGTTTCCTTGCTGATCGTGTGATATTCCAAATCCCAGTCATAACTAATGCCGACCGATTTAAATAGTTCCTTGAATTCTTGCTTTGATTTTTCAATAACCTCATGGCACATCTCTATAAATTTTTCCCTGCCAACTTCTTTTGCGCGGGTTTTATAGGTTTGCTCAACCAATCTTTCAGTGGGAAGCCCATTATCATCAAACCCAATTGGGTAAAACACATCTTTTCCCAGCATGCGCTGAAACCTTGCAATAAAGTCCGTGTGGCAATAGCTAAATATATGGCCAATATGCAATTTACCCGATATTGTCGGTGGAGGTGTGTCTATAGTGAAAGTGTTATCCTTTTCACCATTCCACCTGTAAACTTTACTGCCTTCCCACAATATGTTGCATTTGTCTTCAACTTCTTTAAAGCCGTATTTTTCTTTTAACATAAATATTTCTCAATTTTAAACTTTAAGCTAGCAACGTCATACCGCCGCGGTATCTCTAGATCCCGCTAACAAGCAGCGGAATGACGATGGTCGGTAAACCTAAATTACTTTAGCTATAGCACAATTACGGCAATTTTACGCCAAAATTTTTTGTTTACGAACATAAATTTTCTATGCTATGATAAAAATATTACTTGACCTTAGGTTCTAAGGGTATTATGTAATGTTAAATTATAATTGAGGTTCGTTATGCTAAGCTTAAAGAATGGTACAATACAGTTTGCCGATGATAAAATAGTGCTTGTTATAAAAAAAGATGATTATGAAGAATTTAAAAAGTATAAAAACGTAGATAAGAGTGGTGCTATAATTGATGACAAGTTTTATGTGGGCTGTACGCTAAATGATCAACAACTATATATTACTGGTTCTTATCCTCAAGAAGAACTAGGAGATAATACAATCATGAATGTAAAATCCGTTGGGAAAAAGGGTGGCAAATATTTTAGTCGCCTAGAAGAAATGAAAAATCTGTTAGGCTTTAACGATGGGAAAGAGGAGATTATGGTAAAAGCCCTATCTTTCCATCCCACAGTACAATTGTTAGAAGAGAAAAATGTTAAAATAACAGAATTGGAAGCTGCAGAAGAGCAGTTAAAGGGGAAAAATGAAGAATTAGAAGCTGCAAAGAAGAAAGCTGAGGAGGAATTGAGAATTAAAACACAAGAATTACAAGATCAATTGGACACAGCTCAGCAGGAAAAACAAGACTTAGAAGCTGAAGTGGAAAAACTAAAGGCAATAGATTCTACAGCGTTGCAGCAGCAGTTAGAAGAGAAAAATGCTAAAATAACAGAATTGGAAGCATTAGATGCTGTGGCGTTACAGCAAAAGTTAACAGAGAAAGAGAATGAAATGACAGCATTAAAAGCTCAACCAGATGCTGCTGTTACGAAGTTAGAGGGTGAAAAAACAACACTAACAAATAAAATAAAAGATTTAGAAGCACAGTTAAACAACCAACCAAATGCTGCTCAGTTAAAAGCCAAAGAGGATGAAATAAATAAACTAAATGATGAAGTTGCGCAGTTAAAGGCAGCACCAAATGATACTGCTGCTCAGTTAAAAGCCAAAGAGAATGAAATAATAGCATTAAAAGATCAAGTTCAGCAGTTGCAAGCAGCACCAAATGATACTGCTGCTCAGTTAAAAGCCAAAAAGGATGAAACAAAAGACTTACAAAATCGATTGACTGAAGCTGAGGAGAAAAATAGAAAACTAGAAGATAAAAGCAAAACAACTGAGCAACCAAAACAAGGCAATGGAGCACGGTACACTGCTACTGTTGGTATGGGTCTTGCTGCTGGACTGATAGCATTTACTGCACTTGAACGTACAGTTAAGTTAGAGATGTTAGTAATGATTGGTATAGCAGTAGCATCTGCACTCGTAGCCGGTGGTATTACATATGCAGTATTACCTAGTACTCAAGTAGATGGGGCAAAAGCACAAGAAGTAAATGAGAATGGGAAAAAGAAGTAACAAGGGTTAAGCCGAAATGTACGTGTCAAGTAAAACACTTGACGCGAACTTCAGTTTTTATATTCCTTCATTAGCATAATATAATTTTGTGCTGATTGTGTAATATGTTTAATTTCTTCATTCGACATTTTTTTGAAGAATTTTGCTGGCCTGCCAGCCCATATTTCCCCACTTTTTATCACTTTTCCGTGTGTTACCAGTGAGCCAGCAGCTACCATAGCTTCAGGCTCCACAACTGCATGGTCCATCACGGTAGAGCCCATACCAATAAACGCCTTATCATGCACCGTGCATGCGTGCAACACACAAAAATGTCCCACTGTTACCATGCTGCCAATAATTGTGTCACCACCTGGGTTTCTATCCACATGAATTACCGTTCCATCTTGAATATTTGTTCCATTACCTATTTTTATTGATCCAACGTCCCCTCTGATTACACAATTAAACCAGATGCTTGCATCTCTTCCTATTTCAACCTTACCTATGATATGCGAACCACCTGCGATGAAAGCACTTTCGTCTATTTTTGGTTCATAATCTTTATATTTTAAAATGTGATACATATTAAGCCCAAAGTCTTATGCATATGTTAATCAAAATAAGGTAAGCAGTAAATACATACTTAGATTTCAAGTTATTTGGGTGACAGATGTTCTTGACTTACGTGCTTTGTACTGCTAAGATTTTTATTTTCAGCCCTATCTATAATGTCAGTAGCGGTATTAAGTATATTTCAAATAATATTGGTTGTTGTGTTAGTAATTTTAGTGCTCTTGCAGCCGCCTGGAAGTAGTTCGTTAAGTGGTTTTAGTAATACACAACAGGGGGTCAATTCGATGATTCCAGTGAAATCTTCTGAAAACCCGCTCAGCAGAATAACGGCTATTGTTGCTGGATTGTTTATTATAAACACATTGCTATTGTCAGGATTATATTCAAAAGACGTACATAAAAAATCGATTGCAGAGAAAATTATATTAGAAAAAAAGCAAGAAAGTGAACCTACTTCTGTTCCATTTGAAAATTAATGAAGGAAGCTAAATTTATCTTTGTTACAGGTGGAGTTGTGTCATCGCTTGGTAAAGGCTTAGTTGCTTCAAGCGTTGGTGCGCTTCTTCAAGCTCACGGTTTTAAGATCCGTATCAGAAAACTTGACCCGTATCTCAACATTGATCCTGGGACAATGAACCCAACTCAGCACGGAGAGGTATTTGTGACCGAGGATGGTGCTGAAACTGATTTGGATCTTGGGCATTATGAGCGTTTTACTGGAATTAAAGCAACAAAAGATGACAATATAACAACTGGTAAGATATATCATGAGTTATTGAAGAAAGAGAGGCGTGGTGATTATCTGGGCAAAACTGTGCAAGTCATTCCTCATGTGACAGATTTGATCAAATCGTTCATTTTTAATGGTACGGAAGGTTTAGATTTTGTAATATGTGAAATAGGCGGAACTGTAGGTGACATTGAAAGCCAACCATTTTTGGAGGCTATACGTCAAGTTAACTACACATTAGGAAAACAAAGAGTTATCCTTATTCACTTAACTTTAATACCATATCTTACCGCAGCGCAAGAATTAAAGACAAAACCAACGCAGCATTCAGTTCGAGAGTTAAATTCCGCGGGGTTACAACCAGATATTATATTATGCCGCAGTGAGAAAGAAATTTTCGATAATCAAAGAGAGAAAATAGCTAAGCTTTGCAATGTTTCTTTATCCAATGTGATACCTGCCCCTGATGTGAGTCATATATATGAGTTACCGGTGTTGTATAGCCAATGTGGGCTTGATACGCAAATTTTGGAGCACTTTCATTTAAGTAAGCCAAAACCAAGCTTGACTGAATTGGATCAAATAGTGCATTCCATAAGGCACCCAACACAGGAAGTTACTGTATCTATAGTGGGAAAATACACCGAATTCCCTGATGCATACAAATCACTGGTTGAAGCATTAAATCATGGTGCGATTAGTAATAAAGTCAAAGTAAAGATAAATTGGGTTAACTCAAGAGAGAAGGAAGAAAAACCTATAAATGAAAAACTTATAGGAGAGAAATTACAGAATTCTCATGCAATCCTTGTTCCAGGGGGGTTTGGTGATGACGGAGTAGAGGGTAAAATATTAGCAATAAATTATGCCCGTACAAATAATATCCCATTTTTCGGAATTTGCCTTGGTATGCAGCTTGCAATTATTGAATTTGCTCGTAATGTTGTTAAGCTTGAAGATGCACACTCTGAAGAATTTCGTAACTGTAAACATCCAATCGTTAAGTTAGCTGGCGATCAAGATGACGATCTTGGTGGAACCATGAGACTTGGGGCATACAAATGTAATATAAATGCAAACTCTAAAATGATGGATGCATATAGTAACACTACTATTTCAGAAAGACACAGGCATAGATACATAATCAATTCAGATTATAAAGATGATTTGGAAAAAAATGGGCTGCTATGCAGTGGCATATCAGAAGATGGAACGTGCATAGAGGCAGTGGAGTTAGAGAGTCATCCGTGGTTTATTGGTGTGCAGTTTCATCCAGAATTTCAATCAAAGCCGTTTTCTCCTCATCCTCTTTTCGTGTCGTTCGTTAAAGCAGCAATTGATAAGAAATAAGTGCCTAGTGTTTAAGTATCAATATATGGAGCTTGCCATAGAGCAAGCCAAACTCGCTCAAAAAAATGATGAGGTGCCCATAGGTGCTGTAATAGTGAGTGGAGACAATATCATTTCTTCTGCACACAATATATCCAGCGATCCAACTGCACATGCAGAGATGTTAGCGATCAGACAAGCATTTTCAACTCCCACGCTTTGTGATGCTGATATGTACGTAACATTAGAACCATGTCCGATGTGTGCTCAAGCTATTTCCTTTGCCAGAATTAAACGATTGTACTTTGGAGCTTATAATCCAAAAGGTGGAGGAATTGAAAATGGTGCTAAGATATTTCAATTTTGCAGCCATATACCTGAAGTTTATGGTGGGATATTAGAAATAGAATGCTCTTTTTTGTTAAAGGATTTTTTTGAGAAACTAAGGACCTAATTTAGGTTACGGTATAAATCTAAGAGAAAACTGAGAACTTTCACAAATCAAAATTTTTATCTTGCGGTTTTATTTGCAATATTGCTACCACACTGATCAACAAGCAGAAGACTATATAAAGCCCAGCAGCAAGGTTTGTTTGAGGAAATGTTACAGTCAACCAAATACAAACCATAGGAGTAAATCCTCCATGTAACGCATAAGAGATATTGCGTGATAAGCTCACACCACTAAATCTAACATTGGTAGGAAAGAGTTCAGATGCAACTATTCCTATGGGAACTATACCCCTTTCTATTATAGAGAGAACCATTACGCTCAACGCAATCACAAGATAATTTTTATAGTAATATGCAATAGATAACGCAGGACAACACAGTGCCATTGTAATTGCTATAAATAAGATTGCAGTGCGCTCTTTTCCAACTTTATCAGCCAACATTCCAAACGCTATTGAAGATATCGGCATTAATACACTGGTTATAATCAATACAATTTCGTTGATATATGTTGTTACATAAACATCCACTGATGCTATTTCCTTTGCGAGAGTTCGAAGAAATATGGTAAATCCAACAGCAACATTAACAGGTACAGATATTAAAATAGCAAGTATAAGAGCTCTCTTGTGGCGTTTTATAAGCTCTATTATTGGCAAATCAGGTAAATTTCTTTGTTTTCGATTTTTTTCATATGCTGGAGTTTCTCCCAATGTGTATATGCTATACGCGCTAATTAATCCTAAAATAGCTGAGAAAATAAATGGCAATCTCCAACCCCAGGTACAAAAATCAGTAGTTTTTTTGCAGATAATCACTATCACCGCAGAAAGCAAGACGCCAATGGAGCGACCAAAACCCATCATTCCAAAATACATCCCTAAGTTCTCTTTCCTACTGGATAAATGCTCTATAAGATAAACAGAACTTCCTTGTTCACCACCAAGTGCAATTCCTTGTGTTATATGGATTGCAAGAAGCAATATAGTAGAAATTATACCTACTTGATTGTGACTTGGAATAAATGCAATGAGACTTGATGGTATCGATATTAGCAAGATAGTAATTATTAATGCTATCCTCCTTCCATACCTGTCACCAACGTGACCAAATATGAATGCACCAAGTGGCCTTACAATTGCACCTAGCCCTACAATTCCAAATAATTGCAGTATGTTACTGTAGACATCTTTTGCAAAACAAAACTCTCTGCTGATTATGTTAATCAAATCAATAAAAAGCATGTAGTCATACCATATTGCGATTCTGCAGAGTATGGTTGATATCAACACCCTTGTTTGCACTAAATTCAATTCGTAAATGTTTGCTTATTCTATTCTGGCTGCTTTTTGGGATTTTACAACCTAAACATATGGAGTTGACTTTTTTATTATGGTGTGTGATAATTGCAATGAATATAGCTTATTTAGCAGCACTTATAGCAGCAGCTATAATAAAAATAGCAGCAGTAATACTTTGTGCTATAATGTGTATAAGCATTTTCTTTATATTATTTAAGGGAATTAAAGAACACTTAGATTCAAAAGGATTTCTATCTCTTCTGAAAACAGTAGGTGTAATTTCTATAATACTATCAATTATATCTCTCCTACTTATTATATTAAGCCTTACTACTCCGTCACCTCTGGTAGTAGGTATAGTAGGTGGTATCGTTGGTGCTATTTCCATAATACCATTAATAGTAGCTTACATTTTGCTTGTGGCTATATCGAATATCTTTATTACCAAGTCTTTATAAATTTGAGCTAATGTTACTGTCTTCATTTCTTCTTGGTTGTAATATTGCTGAAAGTTATCTATTTCCATAGGTATAACATATAATCTGATTTTATAAGATATTCTACCGGGATTAAAATATCGTAAATCTTAGGCGTTATAAACAAAATTTACAGGAAAAATAAGATGATACTACTCAAAAAGGCAAACAAGACGGTATTTTTCTGGCATAAGTTAGCGTTCAGCTTTACCTTTCCTTGCAAGACATTTTAGAGCTATTATGTCTTACTTCTTGAAGATACAAGTTAGCGTTTTTAACCCGAATTCTGGATTGGAGATTAAAAAAAACAAGAATATCAATAGCTTATTGTTTTAGCATTTACGATAAAGCAGTAAGCATTTTAAGACTAGTTACTAATTTAGTAAAATTCAAGACTTTCAATAATTTACCTAAAATCTAATCCAGAATTCGGGTTAATAATAAAATCTTGTTTTTTGAAAATGAATTTGGTAAACTTTAAAGATGTATGTGACAATATGGTGATATATTGTTTTTAGTATTTAATAAAGTACGTACTTGATAATTTTTCTGAACGCTCTAATCAAGCTAAAATAGGTAAGCTAGATAAAATTATTCTTAGTTTAAAATTGGTATAAGGTATTAAGATGAAAAAAATTGAAATTTCAGAATTACTAAAAAGAATTTCAATCTGTTTACTATGCGTGGCAACTATTGTCTCTATCGCTTTTTTGTTTGCCTATATGCATACAATGTTGCTTAGTAAAGGGTATGAGTTAGCTGCACATTATGTTAGTGAAGCTATGCCTTGTGTGTTACTTGTCGTTCTCCTTTTTATTGTTTGGTTTGTATATGATCAAGTATTCAGCAAACTAAAGGAAGTAGAGCTGCCTATATCGATAGAATTAGCTAATTCAGATGATAAAAGAATAACATTTGCTGATGCTATAATTGATGACTCCTTAAAACAACGGTTGCAGATGATTTGCTGTGACCAAATGACAGAAGAAATGCGCAAGCTGTTTGGAAATAAAAGTATTAATTCACTAAGAGGTTACATATTATATGGCCCTCCTGGAAATGGTAAAACACTTATCGCTCGTGCAATTGCAGGTGAATCAAATATGAATTTCATAAGCATCTCAGGTCCTGAACTTATTGGAGTATATATTGGTCATGGTGCACATGCTGTACGCGAGCTTTTTAAAATAGCAAAAAAATATTCTCCTTGTATAGTCTTTATAGATGAAATAGATGCAGTTGCACAAAAAAGAAGTACCGCTAATAACTCAGCTTACCATTGTCGAGAGAGTTTAACACAGTTGTTAACTGAAATAGATGGATTTAAGAGCAGAAAAGATATAATAGTAATTGGTGCAACTAACCTTATCGGTGGTATAGATCCAGCACTTATTAGACCTGGACGTTTAGGTCAGAAGGTTTATGTCCCTAATCCAAACATAGAGGTGAGACAAAAGATATTGGCACTTTATATGCGAGGTACAAAAACTGATGAAAAGCTAAGCCTCCAAGACATTGCAGACAAGACTGAAGGCTATTCTGGGGCTGAGTTAGAGCAATTAGTGAATGAAGCAAAAATTAGCGCTGGTGCGCAAAGACGGCTTATAGTGAGTGAGGAAGATTTCAGTTACGCGCTTCACAGGTTAAGTCCAGAACAAGAAAGAGATAGAATAAAGTTAGTTTCAAACGCGAAGACACAGATAGAAGAAACTTCTTTTATACGGTAAACATAAAAATTGAAATTATAGAAGTGTAGCTGAGCCAACCTTCGTTATTCTTATTATTACCCACAAATAAAGACATGGTATTGCATTTACTCAAATAATTTAATTTTATTAACCTGAAAGCTTATTGGATTAAAATTATTAAATTAAGAGTTATAATTTTAGCAACTAAAAGCTGTAAATTGCACCATATAAACAGTTATTTCAAGCAAAAGTTATACTGACCTTAGCCAGAAAAAGTGGTGGAAAAGTTAGGAATGTTTTTTACAAAAAAAGACAGTATCAATAAAAAGGATTTTATTCTATTTGAAATATAAAATTATCATGTATTTTTCTGTTATTCCCAAGTGAATTATTATTAACTTAGCAGTATATATTATTAAAAACACAAGCAATACAATCATTTTTAGCAACCAAAACCAGCAAGCGTGAGAAGATTTTTTTTTGGAATGAGTTGGTCATGATGTTTGTAAAACTTAATTTGTACACTTTACTTACCCCCAGTAATTCTGATATAGTTACTTTAGTTAAAGTCTATAAAAGTTTATAAATGGCAACCTTAAGTGTAAGAGAAGCTTTATGCACAGCAATTAGAGAAGAAATGCAAAACGACTCTGATGTGCTTATCATGGGTGAAGAAGTTGCAGAGTATGATGGTGCTTATAAAGTAACGAAAGGATTACTGAAAGAGTTTGGAGAAAACAGAGTAGTTGATACGCCTATTACCGAACATGGATTTGCTGGCCTTGCTGTTGGAGCGGCATTTGCTGGATTAAAGCCAATAATTGAGTTTATGACTTTTAATTTTTCTATGCAAGCTATTGACCAAATTGTGAATTCCGCAGCAAAAACGAATTATATGTCAGGTGGGCAACTTGGATGCCCTATAGTATTTCGTGGACCAAATGGCGCTGCAGCAAGAGTTGCTGCACAACATTCTCAATGCTTTGCAGCTTGGTATTCGCATATACCGGGGTTAAAAGTAATAGCACCCTATTTTGCCTCCGATTGCAGAGGTCTGCTTAAAGCTGCAATTCGTGACCCTAATCCGGTAATATTTCTAGAAAACGAAATAGCTTATGGACATGAGCATGAAGTTTCTGACTCTGAGCTATCAAACAAAGATTATCTACTTGAGATAGGCAAAGCTGCTGTTATACGGGAAGGAAAGGATGTAACTATCACTGCTTTTTCATTAAAATTAATGGATGCCTTAAATGCAGCAGATTTACTTTCGAGTAAAGGTATAGAAGCTGAAGTTATTGACCTCAGAACCTTAAGACCACTTGACACTCAAACTGTTATTAACTCTATTCAGAAGACTAATAGGTTAGTTAGTGTAGAAGAAGGATGGCCATTTGCAGGAATAGGAGCAGAGCTGTCAGCCGTTGTTATGGAACAAGGATTTGACTACCTTGATGCTCCAGTTGTACGTGTAACTGGCAAGGACATCCCCTTACCTTACGCTGCAAATCTAGAAAAAAAAGCATTACCGCAAGTGGAAGATATAGTTGAAGCCGTGCATCAGGTCTGTTTTAGAAAAAAATAGTTCTTTTTTGTGTCTCCTGTTCCGCATTGGTCCATCAAAGAAGTATTTCCAGTGCCGCCTATACCACCCATTACTTTTATGACGATAGTTTTAGCACCGAAAAATACAGCACAAAATATACCGAGTGCAAAAAGAGCTGGCCATGGCATTCTACCAAATATCGCAAGCAAAGCTGCACCTATTATCACTACGGTCATAAGCGGTCCGCCTATTCCCCAAACGTAGCCAATAATGTTACATATTACTTGAGCAGTTGTATCAGTATTAGTGTCAGCGGCAGCACTCCCAACATGAGAAAAAGAAATAAATAATACTATAAAAAGAATATTAAAAACTTTCCTAGGGTTCATCTCTATACCTTAAATTTAGATATTGCAATTATACCTAAAATACTATAATTTTTAGTAAAACTAGCATAAAGATTGAATAACAAACGGTGCCACAAAAGTAGTTGATACACAACTGCACAAATATTGTAATATAGACATAGTAAACGATATTATTCCAGTGCTTGACGCTGGAATCCAGACTTTAATTGTTATATTTGTAAATAAGTCTGGAACGTTCATCTCAAATGCAGTATTTTTGTTGAAATAGCTCAACTGGATCCCAGTGTCAAGCACTGGGATGACAGCAGTCCTACGTCATACCGCCGCGGTATCTCATCAGCTAACAAGTAGCGGGATGACGGTTGTCGTTTAGCCATAAACATTAAGAAATTTACCAAATGAAAAAAAAGGCAAAAGAAGCCCCGTGGTTGGCTAATTACTTACATT